>CAVFNU010000089.1:0-7897 GCA_963624235.1 bacterium
GGAGAAGCGCCGACGGAGGGAGGCGAAAAAGGTGATTTGTATGTGCGCGTAAAAGTGAAGCCACATAAGCATTTGACGCGAGAAGGAGCGATTATTCTGTCGGAAGAGAAAATTTCGATGGTCGATGCGGCGCTCGGGTGCGAGATTGAAGTGGAAACGGTGGATGGAACAGTGACGATGAAAGTGCCGGCGGGAACGCAAAGTGGAACGCCGTTTAAGCTATCGGGGCATGGGGTGCCGTTTCGAGCGGATGGCGATCGCGGGCCACATATCGTAACAGTGGTGGTTGAGACGCCGAATAACTTATCGCGAAAGCAAAAAGAACTTTTGGAAGAGTTCCGCAAGACGAAAAAACGCGGTTTTTGGAGCTAATTTTGCTTTTTCGTGGTATAATAGAAGTGGAATATTATAATTGATTATTTGTTAGATCGCTGATATCAGGAAAATATCAGCAAAGACATTTAGAAAGGGCAATATGGAAATAGTTATCCCAATTATTGCCGCCGTGGCGGGTGTAGCTGCTGGGGCAGGCGGGATTTTTGCATATAATAAACGTAATGAAAATGGCGGAAAAGATAAGGCTGATGATTTAGTACGGAAGGCAAAACGGGAGGCGTCGGAAATTGTTTTGGCGGCGAAAAAAGAAGCAGCGGACGTGACGGAAAAAAATCAAAAAGAAGAAAATGAGCGACGAAAAGAATGGAAGAAAACAGAAAATCGATTGGCGGAACGCGAGGGGACTTTGGATGCGAAATTAGATCAACTGGAGAAAAAGTCGGACAAGTTGAATAAAGAGACGCGTGAGATTGAAGACTTGAAAAATGAAGTGAAAGAAATTCGGACGAAGCAACACGAAAAATTGGAAAAAATTGCGGGATTGTCGAAAACGGATGCACGAGAAAAATTGATGAAAATGACTGAACATGATATTAGACAAGATTTGGCGGGCTTGGTTGTGAAAGAACAAAAAGAAATTCAGCACGATATTGATGAAACGGCGCAAGCGATGCTTTTGACAGCGATGGAAAGGATGTCGTCGGAGGTGACGGCGGACCGGACGGTGACGGCGCTGAAGTTGCCGGATGATGATATGAAAGGACGGATTATCGGTAAAGAGGGGCGAAATATCCAGGCGCTGCAACGAGCGACTGGGGTGGATGTGATGGTGGATGACACACCGGGAATGGTGGTTTTGTCGTCGTTCGATCCGATTCGACGACAAGTGGCACGATATGCCTTAGAACGATTAATGAAAGACGGACGGATTAATCCATCGTCGATCGAGAGCGCGGTGGCGAAAGCTGAACGTGAGATTGAAAAAGAAGTGGTGCGAGCGGGTGAAGATGCGGCACGCGAAGTTGGCGTGGTGGGGATTCCGCGCGAATTGATCCATCTTTTGGGTGAGTTGAAGTTTAGAACTTCTTATGGACAAAATGTTTTGTTGCATTCGATTGAAATGGCGCATGTTGCGGGGATGATTGCGGAAGAGATTGGCGCGGATAAACGTGTGGCGAAAACGGCGGCTTTGATGCACGATATGGGGAAAGCGGTGACGCATAAAATTGAGGGGAAGCATGCGGATATTGGCGCGGAGCTTGCGAAAAAATATGGTATGCCGGATTCGGTAGTACATGCGATTGCGGCGCATCATAATGATATCGAGCCGACGACGCCGGAAGCAGTGATTATCAAAATTGTTGATGCGATGAGCGCGGCGCGACCGGGTGCGCGAAATATTTCGGCGGAGAATTTTGCGGAGCGCATGCGAGATCTTGAAAATATTGCGACATCGTTTCCGGGAATTGATAAAGCTTATGCGATTTCGGCGGGACGTGAGATTCGGGTGATTGTCGAACCGAAACAAATTGATGATTTGTCGGCGCTGAAGTTGGCGCGAGATATTGCGAATAAGATTGAAGCGACGATGAGCTATCCGGGGATTATTAAAGTTAATGTGATTCGTGAAACGCGAGCGGTGGAATACGCGAAATAATTTGCCATTTTTCGCGGAAATATATTTATGAAACGTGGTCGGAAAAGTTTTCGGAGCGGTTCGTATGAGCCGGAAAGGTGCTGGGTCGGGGAGACGCATAAAATTTGCTATGCGACGCGGGAAGAGGCGGAACTTGCGGCGCGAGTGGCGGAATATGATCACGGGATTTCAGGATTGACGGTGTATAAATGCGAATATGGGGAGCATTGGCATTTGGCGAGCGGGGGAAATAATTTTTAGAGTTTTCAAAAGTGGGGTTTTGTGATATAATAAAGAGAGTTGGTGAGCTGGGCCGGTAGCTCAGTTGGTTAGAGCACGGGCCTCTTAAGCCTGGTGTCGTGGGTTCGAATCCCACCCGGCTCACCAATTTTTTTGTAGTAATTATTCATAATAAGATATTTTAAAATGAAAACCCCAGCCAATCGGCTGGGGTTAAAGAATTAAAGGATGGGCCTCACCAGAGATTTTCGAGCGTTGCTAGTCCCTGGAGCATTTCGAGCGCTTCCGACATCTGTTCTGTCGGAATTGGTCTATATCTGCTCTTTAAAAGAGCTTCGTATAGCTCAATACGAGCGTTGATGTACTCCGTTCGGGACTCGTCGGCGACAAGCAAGACGAATCTTTCGACCTCGACACAACGATGCTCATCGTGGACTATTTTTATAGTTCCGTCGGTTATACTCTCGATGGTCTCGATGAAAAAGTCGCCGTGGTAGATCATCTCGAATAATACTCCGAGAGGAATATACCAACGGGGCATTCCATTGTCTACGATAACGGCAGACTTCCTGCTGTCATAAATGGCTAGATAGGGAGTTTCGATCCCAATTCGGCCGACTGCAGACAAAGGCCTGCTCCAGTCATCGAACTTGTACCTAATTTTAAGAGGTACCTCTTTTTCTTTAAATTCAAGGTTCAAGCGTCTCTCTATCATAAAATCCTCCTTTTTGAAAGTATAGAGAAGCTTACATTTTAATTATACCACGTTTGGTTTAAAAAGTCAAGGGTTTTTGAGTTTAGTTGTGGAGGAGTTTTTGGTATAATAGGAGTATTAACAGGAGATTTTTGATATGTGTGGAATTGTGGGATATGTGGGGGAAAAGAAGGCACAGGATTTTTTGGTGTCGGGGTTGAAGCGGTTGGAATATCGGGGATATGATTCAGCGGGGATTGTGACGTTTGATGAAAGAGGCGTGGCGACACTGGTAAAGACTAAAGGCAAGATTTCGGATCTTGAAACGAAATTGATTGAAAATCGGCGAGCGGACCGGGCGGGGATTGGGCATACGCGTTGGGCGACGCACGGTGAGCCGTCTGAATTGAATGCACATCCGCATCACGTTGGCGATATTTATTTAGTCCATAACGGGATTATTGAAAATTATAAAGAATTGAAAAGAGAATTGAAAAAATATGATTTCCAGTCGGAGACGGATTCGGAAGTTTTGGCGGCACTGATTGACTCGTTTTATCAGGGCGGGAAGTATCCGCTGGCGGATGCGGTGGTGCAGGCGCTGAAATTAGTGCAGGGGACTTATGGCATTGCGGTGATGTCGGACAAAAATCCGGAGGAGATTGTGGTGGCGCGAGCGGGATCGCCGTTGGTGATTGGTGTGGGACACAATGAAACTTTGATTGCGTCGGACGCGTCGGCGCTTCTCGGTCACACGAAACAGGCGATTTATTTGAACGATGGAGAAGTTGCGACGGTGACGAAAAATAGTGTTGAGATTAAAACTTTGAACGCGGAGCCGGTGTCAGCGAAAGTGGAAGAAATCGAAACAAATCTTGCAGCGATTCAAAAAAATGGCTATGATCACTTTTTACTGAAAGAAATTATGAAACAACCAGAGACGCTCAAGGAGACTTTGCGCGGACGGATTGATTTGAAACGAGGCGAAGTGAGATTGGGTGGGCCGGGACTTTCGGAAAAGGAACTGCGAAAAATTAAACATTTGGTGATTGTGGGATGTGGGACGGCGTATCATGCGGGACTCCTCGCAGCATATTATATCGAGCAGTTTACGCCGGAGATTACGGTCGAGGTGGTAATTGCGAGCGAATACCGTTATCGCGGAACGTATATTCCGAAGGACTCGGTGGC
The DNA here is from genome assembly GCA_963624235.1 of bacterium. Classification (GTDB taxonomy): domain Bacteria; phylum Patescibacteriota; class Saccharimonadia; order Saccharimonadales; family Saccharimonadaceae; genus Nanosyncoccus. Next base: position 4,098 of record CAVFNU010000089.1, read on the forward strand.
GCTGATCGTGTCACAGTCCGGCGAGACGGCGGACACTTTGGCGTGCCTGCGGGAAATTAAGAAGCAGGGAGTGAAGACGGTCGGGATTGTGAATGCGATCGGCTCGACAATTGCGCGGGAGGTGGACGGCGGGACGTATGTTCACGTGGGGCCGGAGATTTCAGTAGCCTCAACCAAGGCGTTTACGTCGCAGGCGATTGCGATGGTGATGTTTGGGCTGACGATTGCGGAGGCGAAGGGGGTGAGAAACGGGATTTTGAGGGAGTATATAAAGGAGATTGCGGAGTTGCCGGAGGAAATTCGGAAAGTTTTGACGGAATTTAATGAGCCGGTGCGAGAAATGGCGAAAAAATATAAAGATTATGAACACGCGATTTATCTGGGGCGCGACACGGCGTATCCGGTGGCGATGGAAGCGGCGTTGAAGCTGAAGGAAATTTCGTATATTGATGCGAATGCGTATGCATTTGGAGAGTTGAAGCACGGGCCGCTCGCGCTGGTGGATGACCGGTTCTTTGAGTTTGCGTTGTTGCCGGAGGGGGAATTGTACAGTAAGGCGGTGTCTAATGTACAGGAAGTTTTGGCGCGGGGCGGACATGTGATTGCGGTGACGAATAAGGCAGAGTTTGATTTGGAAGTGGAAAGTGTTGTAAAAATTACAACGAAGCTTTCGATTTTTGCGCCGGTTTTGATGAACCTCGTGGCGCAGTTGTTTGCGTATTACATGGCGGCGTCTAAGGAATTGGATGTGGACCAGCCGCGGAATTTGGCGAAGTCGGTGACGGTGGAGTAGAAAGACTAAGCGCAAAAATCCACGAAGAAGTAAAGTAATTTAAATTGCTCCGAAATATTTTTCGAAGAAGCCTACCAAACGTTTTATGATGCCATTTTTCTTACTAGAACGATTACTGTTTCCGAAACGAGACATGGCTGGCATAATTCTATCTATATCGGTTCCAGTGGTTTTTAGTATGCCATCTCGAAATGAGTTGGTGATTAAGCGTTTTGTTTCGGCAGGATTAAGATTGTTGTCCTCAATAATTTTAGTGAGTTCGTTGTCTCTTTCGGCGTTGACAAATCGTTGCCAAGCATCATGAATTTCGCTATTTCTATGTAGAGAATATAGATTAATAAAATCGTGAATGAGTTGTTTCTTGCTCCTGAGCTCAATGCTTGCATCAACAGCCCTATCTATACTCGTAATAATATCTTTATCTTTACAGTTTGATTCGTGATATTTGGTGACAAGTGCGAGAATATAATCAACATTGACTTCGGCCTGACGAATCAGTTCAATCTCGAAGACTAGATCGTCATTCACATTTTCCTTTTCACTCTGATCATCTGAACGAAGTTCTTGATAGAGGTCAAGATACTCACTTTGATAATTTTGTAAATCTCTAGGAGCTAATATGTCATCATATTCGAACTTATCAAACGAAGTAAGGATATTTCTTATTCTAAGAATTTTGCCAAATAATTTGATAAAATCTTTTTGGTTTTGCTCTCCTTCGATTCTTTCGCCGAGTGGGAATTTTTCTGTAAGTTCAGCAACGAGATCGCGATATCCGGTTTTATGCTCGCCGTTTTCTTCGTAGCCATTAAAATACTCTTCATAACTTTTCAACAAAACAATACCACTTGCGTCACGGTCGCCGAAGAGACCAATCGCTTCGTCGACCTTTTCTGATAGGTTGCGAAAACAAACGATATTACCAAAACGTTTAACGGAGTTAAGGATGCGATTTGTACGCGAAAATGCCTGTATGAGTCCATGCATTTTTAATTCTTTGTCTACCCATAGCGTATTAAGTGTCGTTGCGTCAAAACCAGTTAAGAACATATTCACGACAATAAGTAAGTCGACTTCGCGATTTTTCACGCGGAGAGATAAATCTTTGTAATAATTCTGAAATGAATCAGAAGATGTATCATAATTTGTATTGAACGATTTATTGTAATCTGCGATTGCCGATTCAAGAAAATCTCGTGAATTTTTGTCTAGTGCAGAGGTATTAAAATCTTCGTCTGGAAAGATGTCATCAGGTTCGTCTTCATTGGCTGCAAAACTGAAAATAGTTGCGATTTTGAGAGCACTATTTCTTTCATTGAGTTGCTTTTTAAATTCGGTATAGTATTTCATTGCGGCGGGGATTGATGCTACGGCAAAAATAGAATTAAATCCATTCATTCTACCTTGTAAAACTTCGCGTTTTGAATCGCCGTACCTTATGACATCGGCAACATTCACAGTCCGGTTAAATGTGTAAAATTGATTGCGTTTAGTTTTTTGTTCGAAATGATCAAGAATATAGGACACTACTATCGAAATGCGTTCGTCGGCAAGGAGCGCACGTTCACGGTCTATACTACTAATTTGTTTGTCAATAATGTCGTCTTTTTCTTTGACTGTATTTATATAATCGATACGAAAGGGAAGTACATTTTTGTCGTTAATAGCGTCTACAATTGTATATGTGTGGAGTTTTTCGCCAAAAGCCTGTTCGGTAGTTCTGAGCATTGGATTACCGCCACTTCCGGCATTTGAAGCGAAAATTGGCGTGCCAGTGAAGCCGAAGAGATGATATTTTTTAAATGTTTTGGATATTGCCATATGCATTTCGCCAAATTGAGAGCGATGGCACTCATCAAAGATAATAACGACGTGTTTGTCGTATACGTCATGTTCTGAATTCTTTTTGATAAAGACTCCTAGCTTCTGGATTGTCGTTACGATAATTCGGGATTTTTCGGACTCTAATTGTCTCTGCAAAACACGCGTTGATGTGTTGCCGTCTGCGGCGCCTTTTTCAAAGCGGTCGTACTCTTTCATCGTCTGATAATCTAGGTCTTTGCGGTCAACAACGAAGAGAACTTTATCGATATATGGGAGTTTTGCTACTAGTTGTGCTGTTTTGAAACTCGTGAGGGTTTTGCCAGAACCAGTTATATGCCAAATATAGCCGCCCGCAGCAAGTGTGCCGAGTTTTTTGTAGTTAGTCGAAGTTTCTATACGGTTAATGATTCTTTCAGTCGCTACAATTTGATATGGGCGCATGACGAGGAGTTTGTTGTCGGTGTCAAAAACACAATAACGCGTGAGAATATTTAGAATGGTATGTTTCGAGAGAAAAGTTTTAGTGAAGTCTACGAGGTCCGGAATAATTTTGTTTTTAGCGTCAGCCCAAAAACTTGTAAATTCAAAACTATTGCTAGTCTTTTTAGATTTTTTGCGCCCAGTTTCGCCGAGTTCTTTGACATGGCTGTCTCTAGTGGTGTTGGAATAATATTTCGTATTGGTGCCATTAGAAATTACGAAAATCTGAACATATTCAAAAAGTCCATCTGCGGCGGAGAAGCTTTCTCTTGAATATCTTTTGATTTGATTAAAGGCTTCTCGAAGTTGGACGCCACGACGTTTGAGTTCGATATGGACAAGGGGGAGACCGTTGACGAGAATTGTGACATCGTAGCGATTATCATGTTCGGCACCGTCAGTTTTATTGACTGAATACTGATTTATTATTTGTAAGCGGTTGTTGTGAATGTTTTTCTTGTCGAGTAACCGGATATTATGTGTTAGCCCATTATCCGAACGAAAAGAAATTGCCGTGTCTTTTTCTTGAATTTTGCGGGTTTTTTCTACTACACCTTCGGAGTTTCCGACGATATTTTCGACGTAAAATCTTTGCCATTCGTTATTGGAAAATTCATAGTCATTGAGTTTTTGTAATTGAATTTTTAAATTATCTTCGAGGTCGTGGGGATTGTGGATTTTAAGATATTCGTAGCCCTGTTCT
>CAVFNU010000090.1:0-4772 GCA_963624235.1 bacterium
CCTCGGATACTTCTTCTTTCCCAAGACCTTTATAAACAAAAATTTTGTCAATCTTTGTAGAGCGCACAAAAATATCATCTTCGGACCGTGCGTCCTGGTGCGCGGAAACGTCTTCTGAGGACCGTAAGCTTGGCCGAGCGGCCTTGAGCGTGTCCGAAGATGACGTTTCACACACCTTACTAAGTATTTTGACAGACTGCCCCTTTTTAAGTTTCCCTCTAAAAATCTTTCCAATACAATACTTCCCGAGATAATTATCCGACGCTAGCGCCGCGACTAAAAGTTGTGCCGACTCGGAAGTTTCATCTACTGACGGCGCCGGAATATCATTAATAATCGACTCAAAGATCACATGTAAATCATCGTCGAGTTCAGTCGTCTTCCCAGCCCGTCCTTCACGCGCAATTGCATAGTAAACCGGATAAAACAGTTGCGACTCATCAGTCGCGAGTTCCAAAAACAAACTCTCAACCTCGTTCTTCACCTCTTCAATCCGCGCCGCTGGCTTGTCGATCTTGTTAATGATCACCACTGGTTTCAAATTCAACTCCAGTGCTTTTTGCAGTACGAATTTCGTCTGTGGCATTGGTCCTTCCTGCGCATCTACGATAAGCAACACTCCGTCCGCCATATTGAGCGTCCGCTCGACCTCCCCCGAAAAATCCGCATGCCCCGGCGTGTCGATAATATTAATTTTATACCCATCATAATATACACAAGTCTGTTTCGCCGTAATCGTAATTCCGCGTTCATGCTCCTGATCCATTGAATCCATAATCAGAGTTTGCGACATCTCCGCCTGATTATCGCGAAAAGTGTGCGACTGTTTCAAAAGCCCGTCTACCAATGTCGTCTTTCCGTGATCAACGTGCGCAATAATTGCTACATTGCGAATCTTTTCTTTATTTAAAACCATTACATAATAATATCATAAGTTGGCATTTTTTTCAACGTTTTCCAGTTGCTGGTGCCTTCGGCAATGGCGAGACTATTAGGGCGGTTGTATCTCCCACCTCGCCAGACACTTTCTCGATACTTTCTTCATTGAAATTTTCATCGCCAGCTAATGACAAACTTACCTCTTCTCCCCGTACATCTTCACCTAGCGGTACTAAAGTCAACTGATTTTTAGTCGAAAAGTCCAGATCTGTCAATGTAATTGCTGTTTCAGCGGTTATTCCTAGGATTTTCCCATTTAATGCCACTAAAACTTTTTCGCCAGTAGTTTTAAACTCTACTTTTAGGGCAGTTTTCGTGATTTGTCTCATCTCTGTCACCTCAATAGTCGGAGTTTTGGTCGGCGCTTCGTTCTCTTCGACTCGAGGCAAACTATCAAAACGCGCCAGAATTTGCTCCCCGATCGTCTCGAATCCCGCCTCACTTGTCGCTATGCCACCATCCGTTGCCGTCGCAAGTTCAGTATATTTTTTTGCCGAAGTTGCATCTGTTGCTAGATAAATATTTACCGGATCGATTTTTTTACTAAGTTTCACCACTTCATCAAGCGACGCTCCGTCTCGATTTGCTCCCAAAAGATCTCCATCTGTTATCATTACTAGCGATTTTGTTGAGCCATACTTCCAAGTCAAACTCTTCATCGTATGAAGCGAACTCGAAAGTAGTGATCGCGAATTATCGCCAGTCGTCTGAATTCCCGCTAATTCACGCTCGAAAACTGCGAGCGTGCAATTTTCAAAATTGCAATGTTCGACTGGTATAACTTCTCCATTTTCGGTGCGAAAATCATAAAGTGCCACCCTTCCGCCCGCTCCTAGCGTTTTTCTCGCCAAAATTAACGCCTTGGCCTTATATTTTTCTACCAAATCATTCATTTTCCCGCTCGCATCAATCACGATCGCCGTGTCATGAGGTGAAGAATAAGTACTTTCTATGTTTAGAGCCTTCGCGATTTTATCGACGATCACTCGTGAAGCATCTTCATAAAGATCATCTGCTACATAATCAAGATGGTCTCCGATGCTAAGATGCGAACTACAAAAAATATCGCGCTTATTACACCAAGTTCCGACCTTCCCTGTTAGCGCCATCGGTTCGTACGGAATATATGACCCGAGGAGCCCTTTATAAGCTTGACAGTCCGGGACATACATTCTATAATCAGACAAATTTTTCCCACTGCAAGCCGCAGGAATGATACCCTTTCCTTCCGGTAGATAAATTTTTGGGTCGCCAAAAGTTGCTGCGTAAATCACTTGATTCGCATTTAGGCTCCCCAATGCTTTTGAAACCACCATCGCCCCCTGCGAATAACCGCCAATAACGTATTTGCTGTTCGGGCAATCTGGTCGATTAACAAATCTAATTAGCTCTTTCACGCCTGCATCTACGCTTTCACCAAATTCATAAGCATCGCCAGAGCCAAACCATGCACCAAGCGTTACGCTAAGATTGTCAATTCCAATTCCGATCGCTGGATAATCGAGGTCAGTCGAACGATAGCTTACCCCACTGTTTTTTAATTTGCTTTCGATCGTCGACACGAACTCGAGATAATTTTTATCTTGTTGATACGTTCCGCCTGAACCGCGCGCAAAAACAATTTCAACATCTGCGCACCAATCATTGCTCACCGCGGCATCTGTGTTTGGTGCAGTTGCTAGTCCACAGAACATCAACGCTAAACTTAGGTAGCGAATTTTGATTTTTTGCTTTTTCCCCGCCCGACCTTTGATTGGAATTTTTCCTCGCATTTTCGACTCCAGTTTAATTTTTAAGGATTATAAGCACACTCAGAAATTTTTTTCAACCCTCTGCCCTAAAAGCATGCTATAATAGAGGTGATATGGAGAGGAATTTAAAGCAAAAACAACGTGAATGGGATGAATACTTTATGGAAATCACTAAATCTGTGGCGAGAAAAAGTAAAGACCCATCATCAAAAATGGGTTGCGTGATCGTCGACGCCAATAACCGAGTGATTTCGTTGGGTTATAACGGAATGCTTCAAGGCGCTGATGAGTCGAAAATGACCTTGACTGAGCGACCGATGAAATATTATTTTGCCATTCATTCCGAAATGAACGCTTTAATTTTCGCACATCAAGATTTAACTGACTGTACGCTTTATAATCGTGTTGCGACTTGTGAAAATTGCCTAAAATATTGTCTTCAAGCCGGGATTAAACGTTTTGTCTATAACGAGCTACGCGTCAAGTCTCACTCTTCCGATCCGAAGAAATCCATGACTAATATCGAAACCGACGAGGCGGTAGTTCGACTTCTTTCCTCGATGCCTAATGTCGAAACGCTGAATCTTTCGAACGGGAAAACTTATATCGAGGATATTCTAGATTCCTATCCGAAAGATTCAGCCGAACATCAAAGATTAGCTAAGTGGACGAGCTAACCCAGATTGGGATAAAATAACAAAGTGCAATAATTCCTGCCGCGAGAATAATCGATCCGATACAGTATCCCGCGAATTTCGCGCCTTTGTCAAAAGTTTGTCCAGGTTTTTTGCGAAAGAATTTTGAAAAACAGGCATACGTGATTGCCATCGCGACAATCACGCTACTACCCCCGAGCGCTAAATATGCTACGGGGTGTAAAATATTATCCGAAGAACCGCCGACCATCGTCATTTCGCCAGGAGCGCCTCCGTTCGGCCCGCCTTGCTCACCGCTCGGCATTTCCGGAACCTCGCAATCTTCATCTTCGGGATTGCACATTTCCGGCGCTGTGCCGTCGGTGTTTTCCGGCTTTGCCGGCGCCCCGTTCGAGTTAGTTTCAGTGCCCCCCTCCGGCTTCGCCGGTGGCGTCGACCGCTCCTCGGAATTGTTAGAGTTAGTGTTTGTGCCTTCTGAATTCATATGCTCCTTTATTAGTTGATGTTATTATAATATAATATGACGCTTAAAGTAGGCTTAAAGTTATTTCTTTACCATTTTATCGGCTCTAAATGGTTCTTAATTAGAAAATCATTGGTTTTCGAAAATGGCTTGCTACCGAAAAAACCTTGATGCGCGGATAGTGGCGAAGGATGTGGCGACTCTAAAATTAGATGTTTCGACTCGTCGATCAAAATCTTTTTATTTCGCGCGTCCCGCCCCCATAGGATGAACACTAAATGTTCGCGATTTTCATTCAAATATTTTATCACTTCTGTCGTAAAGATTTCCCAACCTTTCCCAGCGTGCGATTTCGGGCGATGTGCTTCGACCGTCAAGACAGTATTTAATAGCAGTACGCCTTGCTTTTGCCAATTTCGCAAATTCCCATCCGGATTTTCGTGCTGACCGAGATCGTCGTCGATCTCTTTGTAAATATTTTTCAGCGAAGGCGGAATCGGTTGATTTTTTGGCACCGAAAATGCTAATCCTTCTGCCGCACCGGGCGTATGATACGGGTCTTGTCCTAAAATCACCACTTTCACTTGATCCAAATCAGCCGTAAAGGCTGAGAAAACTAAAGTTTTTGGCGGGAAAATTGTCTTCATTTCATATTCGCGATGTAAAAACCCCGCTAGTTCTTTGAAATATGGTTTTTCAAATTCAGCCCGCAAAAACGGTCGCCAACTTTCATCCATGATATAATTATTGTAGCATAATTTAGATTTCCGAAAAATCGGACGGAGGTAAAATGTATATCGTTATTGAAGGACAAGACGGCACTGGAAAGTCGACTCAGGCGAAATTGCTTGCTGAACATTTCGAAAAACAGGGGCGGGAGGCGATTGTGATGGAGGAGCCGGATGGCGACCTGCCACAAGCTCACGACTTGCACGATTTAATTTTATCACGAGGTTATAACTT
>CAVFNU010000091.1:0-2186 GCA_963624235.1 bacterium
GAAGTTCAAGAAGCCGCCGAAGTCATTACCGGCGCGGTTTCTCCGGATGCGAATATTATCTTCGGTGCCTCGATTCGTCCCGAACTCGAAGACGAAATCGTCGTTACGGTTGTTGCTACTGGCTTCGATTCTGATTACTATGCTACCGAAAGTTATAGCCGATCCGAACCTGAACCGACTTCTGAGTCGACTTTTGAAAACGAAAAGCCTGCCGCTGAGCCGAAGGACTTTGCTTCTGAAAATAAATCAAACATGTGGGATTCAATCAAAGAAGAGCCCGCCTCTGAATCAGCCCAGAGCGAAGATGACGATATGGATATTCCACCTTCTCTTCGTGAGCGTTTAAAAAAGAAGAAAAAATAATAGGAACGTGAATGGAACGGTCATTTCGGATCGGAGACAGCAAAGTTCTAGAAAGTCGTGAGACTATCGACGGTCACGCAATTCGTCGCCGCCGTGAATCGAACGACGGTCGGCGGTTTACGACTTATGAACGTATCGAAATGCCTTCTCTAACCGTTTTGAAACGAAGCGGCAACAAAGAGATTTTCGATCGCGACAAACTTCTACTTGCCGTTCGTCGCAGCGTCGGCAAATTCTTCAATTCCGAACTTGAAGTCGAAGAAGTTGTTAATAAGGTTACTGACATTCTTTACGCGTATAGTGCCGAAGAAATCACCTCGAAACAAATTGGTGAAGCTATTCTCGATGTCCTCGCCGAAGTTAACGAAGTCGCCTATGTCCGTTTCGCCTCTGTTTTCCGCGAATTTAAGACTCTCGAAGACTTCGAAAACATACTTAAAGAACAAAAGAGGAAAAAGAAATGCGCGTAATTTGTATTTTTCGCGATAACCAAGATTATTCTCGCGCCATCACCGAATGGCTCGAAGATTTTCGTCGTCAAACTGGTCGTGAAATTGAGACTATGAACCCTGACGAAAACACGAACTTTTGCGAAACTTATGGCATTGTTGAATATCCGACCATTCTCGCTTTGGGCGAAAGCGGCGACGTTCGAGCAATATGGCGGGGAAAAAGTCTGCCCCTAATTAACGAAGTTTTATATTATATGATTTAAGGAGGAAAAAATGGATTTTGCACAAGACGTAGTTGAAAATATCTGGGCTCAAAGGTTCTTCTGGTCAGCCATCGTGATTATCGTCAGCGTGATTCTTTATAAAATTATTTCCGGTATTTTTGAACGTCGCGAAAAGCACAAATCGACACTTCTCATCAATAAAAAAGGTCGCACTGTCGCCCGGATGTTCAAAAGTGTGATTCGCTACACTTTAATAATTCTTGACGGCTTGATTATCTTACAAATTTTCGGTGTCGATCTTTCTTCGATGCTAACCGTCACTGCTATTGCCAGCGTCATCGTTGCCTTCTCGATTCAGGACGCTCTAAAGGACATCATCCGTGGTCTTGATATCGTTTCTGATAACTATTATAACGTTGGCGATGTGGTCAAGATTGGCGAAACCGAAGGGAAAGTTCTCGCTGTCGGCTTGAAAACCACTAAAATCCACGACATCTCTACCGGCAACATGGTTTCAATCGCCAATCGTAATATCGTCGAAGCCGAAGTTGTGTCCGGCCTCATCAACATCGATGTTCCGCTATCTCCGAAAGTCAGTATTGCTCGTGCGGAAAAAGTCTTGACCGAAATATCTGAAAAGCTAAAAGAAATCGAAGGGGTATCTAGCGCTGAATATCGAAAAATCACCGATTTCTCCGATACCTCGATCGATTATCGTCTTCGTATCGTTGGTTCGCCAGCGCAACGTTTCCAAATCCGCCGCGACTGCCTTGATATCATCACTCGCACTTTGATTTCACACAAACTCTACATTTCATCTTCCGAACTTGGCGCTGAAGCAAAATAAGATTCATCCCCGAACGACCGGTTTTTATGGTATAATATCTCTATGAAATATAGAGCGGGAGAACGACGCAAAGCCGTCGTATATGAAAAAGCCATTTCTGAGTGGTGGAAAAAACATAACATTTTTGAGCAATCGGTCGAAAACCGTCCGATTGACAATTCTTATGTTTTTTATGATGGGCCCCCATTTATTACTGGTAACCCGCACCACGGAACGCTTCTTAGCTCTATCGTTAAAGATGCCGTCCCTCGTTTTTGGACCATGAACGGCTATCGTGTCGAACGGCGTTGGGGTTGGGAC
>CAVFNU010000092.1:0-3542 GCA_963624235.1 bacterium
GTTTCAATGAGGAAGGCTCGACCACAACTCCGTTTGAGATGCTCCGCAAAAACGTCGCTTCGCGCTACGACCTAGCCATCGACATCGCAGAAGTAGCACAACGCGATGATTTAGTGAGTAAATATACTGCGTTTTTGGCGCAAAATCATCTCCACGCGATAAAATACGGCGAAGATTTGATAAAATAACTTTTTTATGTTAAAATAACATACTATGGAACTGTTTATTTTAATTATTGTCTTACTGATCCTTGCGGAAACTAGTTTTTTGACCGTGAAAGAATTAAAGCCACTACGAACAGGGAAACGTAAAATTTACATCGATACTTCGGCACTTATCGACGGGCGAATTTTAAACGTCGCACGGTCGGGATTTTTGGACGGCGATATCATTGTTCTAAAAAGCGTCCTAAGAGAACTTCAACTTCTCGCAGACGGCAAAGATTCAGAGAAACGCTTAAAAGCGCGAGCGGGGATTGAGGCGGTTTCGGAGCTGGAACGTATCATTAATGTTAATACTGAGATTTTCGACGACGGGGAAGGGCACAAAAAAGTCGACGATGAACTTTTGAAATTCGCTAAAGAAAACCGAGGTGCGATTTTAACACTTGATTTTAATTTGATTAAGGTCGCAGAAGCAGAGAAAATCGAAACTTTAAATATTAACGACCTAGCGCTCGCGGTACGAACCGAGTTCTTGCCGGGCGAGAAAATGGAAATTAAAATTACCGAAAAAGGCTCGAATAAGGGCCAGGGCGTTGGACATTTGACTAATGGCACAATGGTCGTGGTCGACCGTGCTGCGAATAAAATCGGCAAAAATATCACGATTGAGTTCGAAAGATTTCACGAAACTTCTTCTGGAAGAATTATTTTCGCTAAAATTGCAAGAAAGATAAAGAAATAATCGTGTCCGCGAGTCTTCTGCGAGTTTAAATTTTAATTATTCTTCTTCATCGGTTTTGTTGCAATCGCTAATGCCGGAAATATTCATTTCGCCGGAGGCAGAATAACCAGCAGAGTCGGAGACAACGATGCGAGCAGAGGTTTCGGAGCCGGTGAGATTATATATCGCTCCGCCCGAGAGAGACACGCCACCTTTTTCAACACCATTAATGTAGAGCGTCGCACTAGACAAATCATAGGCTCCCCGAGCGATGTTCGCGTAAAGTTTACAGCCCGAAGTCGAGAGCGAAACTCGCGGCGGTTCATAATCACAAGTGTCGTTCTTGTCACGATCGTATGGCGATGGAACATTATAAACAGTATTACCGGTCATCGGATCGATGGTTTTGGTAACTTCGACCTGAATTTTATATTCTTCCGGTGTACAAGCCGCAGCTAATAGATGATTATATCGATTGAAAGTCAAAGTTTCTTTCGAGACGCCAGAATTCTTCGCACCGTTATACCAGCTCGGCCAAATATCGGTTTTACCATTAACGGTCAGAGTCTGAATGCCTTCCGGTTTTGTCGGCTCATCACCAGATTTCCAACGTCCATCAGCTGCATAAACTTCTTTATGGACGCGTTCCATATATTCCGCCACGGTATAGCGTGCGGGGTCGTGCGTGTTCGAAGTTAGCCCCGAACCGTCATGATTCCCATTCCAGACCAAAGTCGAAACCGCAGTCGAATAACTTTCCATCAAAGAATCCTTTGTTTCGGCTGAGTTCGCGGTAGTTGTGGTACCGGTTTTAGTCGCAGTCCAAACGCCAGGGATCACATAACCTGCACTTTGTGAACCACCGGCAGCATAAATTCCAAACCGAGCGCTACCATCACTTAAAATGTTCGACAACATATAAGCTACTTGTTCGTCAACGACTTCGGTGGCTTCCGAATCCTCCCAAGATTCAATCACCTCGCCGGAAGAATTCTTCACCTCAAGGACATAAGAAAGGTCGCGATAGGAGCCACCCCGCGCAAGGGAAGCATAAGCGTTGGCATGCTCAACCATTTTCACGCCACAGCCCGAGCCGATAGCGATCGAGAGTCCATACCCCTCACTGTCAGCACAATAAGATGCGTCACCGAGTTTTTGTGCAATTTCAAGAGACTGGTCTATGCCGTTGATATAAAGAGCCTTAACTGCAGCGATATTTAATGAATGTCCGAGCGAAAAACGAATCGTCACGTTACCATAGAACGTCCCCGTTGCATTCGTGAGCGAACATTTTCCGCTAGTATATCCCTTGCAGTAAGTGCTATCAATATTTTCATCTTTCAAAACACTGCCAGGACCGTAATTTGTGCCTTCGCGTTGCATAAATAGTGGCGCATAATCGAGAATCGGCTTAATCGTCGAGCCTGGTTCGATCGACGAATCGGTCGTCGCATTCATTTCGCCATAAGTCGAATTATTAAAATCAATCGAGCCAACCATAGCAATTACCTGCGAAGTCTCAACATCAACGGAAACTAGTGCGAGGTCGTCACTATTGTTTTTATAAGTATGCTTCGCTCCCACAGCGATCGCGTCTTCGGCGATTTTTTGTGCGCGCAAATCAACAGTAGTCTTAATCGTCCAACCCCCCGAGCGCATGGTTTGAATGCCATATTTATCTTCAAGTTGCTTCTTTACTTCCAGCACAAAATGTGGTGCTTGCATATTAGCATATTGACTCGATTCCGGCTTGATTGTGTCGAGAATCGCAACTTCTTTAGCGTCACTGGCTTCCTGTTCAGAAATATAACCCATCGAAACCATATCGTCTAAAACTTTATGTTGGCGCTCGATCAGCATGTCGTGACCATATTCATTATATGGGTTTAAAATTGCTGGATTATTCGGGATCGCCGCAAGCAATGCCGATTCTGCTAGAGTTAAATCTTTCGCACTTTTACCGAAATAAGTTTGTGCCGCCGACTCGACTCCATTGCGTCGTCCACCATAAGGCGACTGGTTCAAGTACATCGTCAGAATCTGGTCCTTTGAATACATTTTTTCCAATTCAACTGCCAAAATCAATTCTTTTATTTTTCGAGTCAAACCACCACGATTTTCACTCGCGGCCTCGTCGGAAAAATAAACCTGTTTAATCAATTGCTGAGTTAGGGTCGAGCCACCTTGAACACCGTGTCCGCTTAAAGTCGAGAACGAAGCGCGGATCAAAGCTCCGAAATCGACACCGGCGTGATTATAGAAGTTTTTATCTTCAATCGCGACGGTCGCTTTATACATATATTCCGAGATGTTTTCGGCATCGACCACCAAACGATAGTCTTCATTCCCGGTATCTTGCCAAAGTACTTCGCCATTACGGTCAAGATAAGTATTAACGGTTTCAGAAATCGACATTTCATCGAGCCGAATTTCGTCCAAATCTTTTTTGTAGTATAGGAACAGCCCGCCGAGGAAGATGATAAAAATCAAAGCACAGGCCGCTAAAAACTTCAAAATTTGTTTCTGGCCCGGCCATGAAAACCACCATTTAAACACTCGTTTCGGATGAAGACGAGCGAAAAACCGTTTTACAGGTTCTTTCGGCAATTTAGCTAGGTCTTCCGCTCGACGACGCGAGCTGGCTTCCTGTTTAGCGC
>CAVFNU010000093.1:0-3823 GCA_963624235.1 bacterium
GGTCGATTTGGTTGCGCTGGCGACCGAAAAGGTTATCGATACAAAGATTAATGCTCAGGACGAAAAGATTATTAATGCCGTCTTAGAGGAGTGCAAATGAGCACGAAGTTAAAGATAAGTCGGCGGCGAATAGTGGGAACCTTGGTTGACATGTTGGCAGCTGGAGCATCGAACGACCATGTAGCAAAGATGCTAGCCGCCTATCTAGTCAAGAATCGACGAGTTCGCGATTTGGGACTTTATTTGCGCGATATCGAATTAGCGGTCGCTACGCGTTTTGGAGTGAGTACGGTTTATGTAACTTCGGCTAGACAACTAAGCGAAAAAGTCCTCGATCGGATTGAGCAGTTGGTAAAACTTTCGTCTGGTGCAAAAAATATAGAGATGATTGAGGAAAGGAATCCAGAGTTGATCGGTGGGGTGATTATAAGAACCGCCGATACTGAGCTGGACGGCTCAATACGAACTAAATTACGAAACTTAAGGAGTATTTGAAATGGCAGGAATCTCGGTAAACGAATTAAGTGAGGAATTGCGCAAAGCAATTTCAGGATTAGAGAATGAAAAAGGCCTAGAACGCGTTGGTATCGTAACTCGAATCGGTGATGGCGTTGCTTGGATATATGGATTACACGAAGCTGGATATAATGAAGTTCTTGAAATTGAAACTATTGATGGGAAAACAATTGGTGCTTTCGTGTTGAATTTGATGGAAGACGAGATCGGTGCAGTTTTGCTCGGCTCTGAAGATAAAGTTGTTGCGGGAGCGAAAGTCCGCCTCACCGGTGAAGTTTTACAAGTCCCAGTTGGCCCGGAATTGTTAGGTCGCGTAGTCGATCCGTTAGGTCGTCCGCTCGATGGGCTTGGACCGATTAAAACCGCCGAGAAGGGCTTGGTTGAGCGAAGGGCTCCAGGAGTAATGGAAAGGCAAAGCGTTAACGAGCCGTTGATGACTGGTATTCTTGCGATCGATACTATGGTTCCGATTGGGCGCGGACAGCGCGAGCTAATTATCGGCGATCGGCAGACCGGCAAAACTGCCATCGCGGTCGATACTATGATTAACCAAGCGAAACAAAAGGCTGGCGTTAAAAATATTTACGTCGCAATTGGGCAGAAAAATAGTAAAATCGCACGTCTTGTCGAACGTCTGAAAGCCGACGGCGCAATGGATCAAACAATTATTGTCGCAACTAGCCCTGCTGACCCAGCTTCCCTGTTGTACTTGGCACCGTATGCTGGCGCAGCAATGGGAGAATATTTCCGAGACAATGGGAAACATGCTTTGATCGTTTATGACGATTTATCGAAACACGCGACCGCTTATCGTCAAATGTCGCTCTTGCTTCGACGTCCGCCTGGACGAGAAGCCTATCCGGGAGATGTATTTTATCTTCATTCGCGTCTTCTGGAGCGTGCTGCGAAGATGTCCGATGAGCTGGGCGGAGGCTCCTTAACGGCATTGCCGATTATTGAGACTCAAGCCGGCGATATCTCCGCTTACATTCCGACTAACGTCATTTCGATCACAGACGGACAGATTTTCCTTGAAACAGATCTATTCTATCAAGGAATTCGCCCAGCAATTTCCGTTGGACTTTCTGTCTCTCGGGTCGGTGGCGCGGCACAAACTAAAGCCGTAAAATCGGTTAGCGGCGGAATGAAGTTGTCATTAGCACAATTCCGTGAATTGGCATCTTTCGCACAATTTGGTTCTGATCTTGATGAAAACACTAAAACGACGATTGAACGCGGGCAACGTTTGACCGAACTTCTGAAACAGCCCCAATATCAACCTATGAGTATCTCGCAGCAAGTCGCAAGCGTGGTTGCTTTGACTGAAGGAATGTTCGACGAGGTTCCGGTCAATAAAATCAATGATGCGAAAAATGCTATGTTGGCGGATTTGAAGAATAAAGTCGAAATCAGGACGCTTAATCCTGACGCAAAATTGGATGATAAAGTAATAAAAGTAATAAAAGAATCGGCGACTAAAGTCGCTAAGGGATTTTAAGGATTAAAATATGGCATCTGTCGCACAATTGAAAAATCACATCCGTTCGGTAAACAACACAAAACAGATTACTGGCGCGATGCAACTTGTTTCGGCGAGTAAAATGCGCCGAGCGGCGGAGCGGAGCCTTTCGACGCAACCGTACCATAAATACATTAGTGATTTACTAACACATTTGATCGGTCGCCAAGAGCTCGCTAAGAATCATCCGTTAATCGTTCGACGCGAAGTTAAGACTCGACTTTTGGTCGTGATTACCAGTGACACTGGTCTTGCGGGTGCTTATAATTCCAATGTACTTAAGCGTTATTTGAAGGAGCTAGAGCTAGATCGAAATCGTAAAGTAAAAACCGAAACTATTGCCGTGGGGCGCAAAGCAATCCAAATGGCGATTCGTCTTGGTGAAAATGTAATCGGGTCTTATGAAGGACTGTCTAGCGGTTCGGCTGCGGCTGGGCGTAACGCAATTGTTAGCACGATTATAACAAAATATCGAAATCTAGAAGTCGACGCCGTGGACATTATCTATACCAAATACCGTTCAAGCATTAACCAAGAAGTTCGAGTTTGGAATCTGTTGCCAGCAGGGCATATTCCGGGCGTTGACTATGAGGCCACCGAAGATTATATCTATAAATTCGAGCCGAATCAAGAACGCGTTTTCGGTGCTTTAGTCAAGCGTGCGATTGAAATTCAAGTTGCACAGACAGTTTTTGATAGTGTAGCTTCGGAACATTCTACGCGTATGCTAGCGATGAAAAATGCTACCGATAATGCTACAGAACTGAGCGAAGATTTAACTTTGGAAATGAATAAAGAGCGCCAGGCGGCGATTACTAACGAACTGAGCGATATTAGTAATGGTGCAAACGCTGTAGAATAAAGGAAAAGGAGTTAATATGACAAAATCACAAGAAACCGGAAAAATTATTCAAATCGTTGGCGTGGTAGTTGACGTTGAATTCGCAAAAGGTAAACTTCCGCGAATTAATGATGCTCTCGAAGTTATGCACGATAAAGAGAAAATCGTTCTCGAAGTGATGCAACATTTGTCCGAAACTACGGTGCGAGCGATTTCTTTAAGTTCAACTGACGGATTATCACGCGATGCCGAAGTCGTAGCAACTGGAAGCCCGATTTGCGTGCCAGTTGGCGATGCCACAATGAGCCGGATGTTCAATGTTGTTGGCGAAGTAATTGACGGCGGAGATGAATTAAAAGACGTCAAAAAAATGCCGATTCATCGCGCGGCACCGACTCTTGACGAGCAGTCTAATAAAACTGAAGTTCTCGAAACTGGCATTAAAGTGATTGATTTGATCGCCCCGATTACTAAAGGTGGTAAAGTCGGACTTTTCGGCGGCGCCGGTGTTGGTAAAACTGTTTTGATTCAAGAATTGATTAATAACATTGCAAAGTTCCACTCTGGAAATTCCGTTTTTGCTGGAGTTGGTGAACGAACTCGTGAAGGTAACGACCTTTATTATGAAATGAAAGAATCGGGCGTTTTGAATAAAACCTCGTTAGTCTTCGGCCAAATGAATGAACCGCCTGGAGCACGTCTTCGCGTAGCTTTGACTGGGTTGACTATTGCTGAATCTTTCCGCGATCAGGGCAAGGACGTGTTATTGTTTATCGATAACATTTTCCGCTTTACGCAGGCCGGTTCAGAAGTCTCCGCGCTTCTTGGTCGTATGCCGAGCGCGGTCGGTTATCAGCCGAATCTTCAACAGGAAATGGGCGCCCTGCAAGAACGAATCACTAGTACAAAAACAGGTTCGATTACTTCCGTTCAGGCTGTCTATGTTC
>CAVFNU010000094.1:0-2739 GCA_963624235.1 bacterium
CCATAGCACTATTATATCATAGATACAAAAATGGTGCGAGCGAAGAGACTCTAACTCTCGCACCGAAGGTCCGAGAGTTCGGACGCGATTGAACTTTTTTGGAGCACAAAAATGGTGCGAGCGAAGAGACTCTAACTCTCGACCTCTTCCTTGGCAAGGAAGCGCTCTAAACAACTGAGCTACGCTCGCACGTGTGTGCGTGTCTTTCATCGGCACTTTAATAATGATAAGAATAGTTCTACATGAACAATCTTTTCATGTACTCCCAAATATCATTGGAACAATCTTATTTTAGCGTAAAAAAGCTAGAAAGTCAAGAAGAATAAGCCTAGCTTTTATTAATTCATCGCCATACACGAGAGATTTACAGATAAAAAATCCGATCGTCTCTGGCGAGACCATCGGTACTACTCTTAAACTACTTTCAGTCTACACGATAAATGATTTCTTCGTTTAGTATGAAATTAAGATTTGTAATGGTTTTTATACAAAATCCTTAAAAAGAAAATTGACGGTCTCGAATGGAAAACCGCCAATCTTCCAAATGACACGAGTGGTGACGCTATAATGGCGCTACCGGTCGGTGGTTACCGCGTCGGCCAGCCAGTGGTCTCGTCGACTTCGCCCCAGTAATCCTTAGAAGGACTGTACTTGGCTAGATTGTCGTAATTGTACTTCCGGCTTTGCCATTCGCTCGAGCCCTCGCTGATCGTACTGGGCATATTCTCCCAGTTCAGTACCGCTATTTGAGCGGCGCGGGCAAAATCGTCCGCCGAAGACACCTCCTCGAAAAGGCCTTGAGGCTGGACGCCGTACCCCCCGTCGGGGTGAGTACGGATGTAAACGAGAACTCGTTCGCCGTTAGGCGTCCCCACCTCAAAGGTGGGATGAGACTCCTCCACATAGGATTGCAATCCCTCGTAAACGGGATCCGTGAATCCCATGCTTTCCAGCATTTGAGTAGCAACTGCTACTTTGCTCAACTCCTGGGTTCCTACGGGCATGAAGCTCCTGCTAAGAAGCACGCCTACGCCCGCAAGAAGAGCGACGAGGATAGCGATAGACACGATACGATATGCGTTTAGCCACGCCTGGCGGTGAATATTTTTCATGAGAATCTCCTTGTTCTCTCGAATGGAGCACCGCCTCCACCCACGCACCCATTGCGCAGTTGAAACACAAACCTATTTTTATGTCTCCATTTTACCAACTAGCTTCCAGCAGCTAATTTGCAAAATGGAGACATAAAGTCTTTCGTATTATTTGGAATTCTAAAGGACTGATACACCTCCCTAGGTGATCTATTCTAATGATAACACGATAAGCGAAATATGTCAATAGTTTTTTTTGAGAAATATGCTATATGTATGTTTGGCTAACAATTCTATTCATATTTTTATTATAACGTATTCTTTGCTGTTTGTGTTCTGTGGTATAATATAAAGAAGACGATAGAAAATGAAAATGTATGAACGAGTTTATAGATCAGAAAAGTGATGGCCGCTCCAAACAAACACCGGCATCATCGTTAGAATATATGCCATCATTCCAAGAGCATATGCAGGAAATGCAAGAACAAGCTGGAGCGCAGCCAGAGCAATTAGAAAAAAGTTTTTTCGAGACTAATGCCGAATTTGATGCTCAACAACTAGGCGAATTTAGGGATAAATTATTAAACTCTGATAAGGAAACAACTCGACAAATTATTGATTCTAGGATCGCATTATTAGAGGAGACCTGTGACGCCAGTGACAGCATTTCTCCGAATAACCAGTTAATCCATCGTGGGTATATCGGTAGCAAAACAAGTGTTGGCTTCGAGGGCGGTATAGTGACTATGGGGAGTAGCTATAAGCTGGGAAATACGGAGTACTTGCACGAAGCCGTCAATTCAATACAAGAAAACAAAGAATCTATCAAAAACGGAATGGATTTATTCAAGCAAGTAGAGGGGTTCTTGAACTCGTATTTTGGTCTGCCAGAAATGTCAAATGCCAATAGAAGAATGGATGTCATCGAACAAAAATATGATTTAAATAATCCAAGGTGGACGGACGATGAATATTTCGAGATTTTAGAAAATATCGACATCAGTGTATTTAAAGACGAACACGTCGCACTATGCTCCGAAAGAACCGCTATGGCGCAGAATATTTTGAGTCTTTTTGGATATGAAACATATTATGTAAATGGCGATGTCGATATTGACGGACGAAAAGAAGGTCACGCCTTTAATGTCGTGGTAGGCAAAAGCGGCGGAAAGAATATAGTGGATTTTTCGGTAACTTCAACAATGGAGTACATGGGCACGAACTGGATTATGCCCACCTCCGGCAAGATAAAAGATTTCGATGACTTCAAGCAAGGTGATATAGTTAAGGCATATACATATGCCGGACACATTGCTGACGATGGGTCGGTTAAAAGAACGCCAACTCACCGAGTTACATATCATGCCAGAACTAAACCAGCATGTGTAGAAGTTTATGATTAGTGGTCTTGTAATATTATAGATATAAGATCGAATAACGTTCAGAATTTTATGTCTGAGCGTTTCTTGATGTATTAAATTTAAACAGGAGAAGATGTGAATCGAGAGATTACAATTTGAGAATAAAATTATAAAAAGTATTGACAAAATAAACAACTTGTGCTATAATGATGTTATAAGCTTGAGAACGGAAAAGCAGCCGCTCGCAAAGCTTAAGAACATTAAGACCAATACGACAATGTAGAAGT
>CAVFNU010000095.1:0-5096 GCA_963624235.1 bacterium
GGTTGTGGTCACAAAAACCGATTTAATCCAGGCACGGCTCGAAGAATTCGAGAACGAAAAAGCGACACAAAATGAAGAACTGACTGAAGATGGGCGAAAAATTGAGCTTGAAACCCGCCAACCGAAAGACCTAGAAGCTATTTTAGACGACTTAGAATATGATTTTAACTTTTTGCCCTATGCGCCGGTGCTTTTAACTAGCGCGGAAACAGGAAAAAACGTGACGCAGTTATTTGAGCTAGCACTAGAAATTGATAAAAATCGCCACATTGAGGTCAAAACTTCGGAACTGAACAAGATCCTGAACGAGGCGATTGTCTCGCACACTCCAGCGGGGCTAAAAAATACTCGCCCGAAGCCAAAATACATCGTCCAGACTGATACTTGTCCGCCATGGTTCGTGGTACATGGCCATAACCTAGAATTATTACATTGGTCGTGGAAACGTTTTCTGGAACGTAAGATTCGGGAAAAATACCCGTTTGTAGGAACGCCAATAATGTTTTCGTTCCGTAATGACACTAAAAATGAAAGCCGAGACAATCGAAACGAATAAGACATTGACAAGAAGGCATGAGTGTGGTATAATTAAAGTGTAAGAACTTTTTTAAGTTCTTTTTTTGTGTTAAACTGGAGTTAAGTGGGAGTATCTTGAAAAGAAGGAGGAGATCTTATGTCAAAAGATCGGCTTACTTTTGTGATAGACACAAATGTTCTAATCGATTATATCGATATTATTCCGTCGCCAGACGGAAAAGAGGTGACTCTGGAAGAATCAACGGTTGATTTGTCCAGAGCAAATATCGTGATCCCCTCGGTAGTAATCCGAGAACTTTCGGGATTCAAGAAGGAAAAAAGTGAACGAGGTAAAGCGGCGCGTGCGGCATTAAAACGAATTCGAGAAATTGTGGAGTGTAACGAGAGACATACGATAGATGACGTGTACAATTTAAACGCACCAATGAACCTAACCGCAAATGATCGGACTTTGTCAATTTTGCCAGTGCATAAAAACTTCGATGACTCGCTGTTCTTCCATCCATCTGATGAAGATATGGATGGACAGATTATCCTTGCCACATTAACAGTAATGTTTATCGACGCAGGACTGCCGATCGATGGCACCGTAAAAAATACGGTCGCTGCGACGCTAGAGCCTAATACTCGAATCACGCTTTTGACTAACGATAATGGTTTGGCGATTCGTGCAAACGAACGGGGTATTCACACGATGCGTTACGGCTATAAATATCCAAAGCCCTATACTGGACGCCGGGACATCGCCGTGCCATCAGAACTTTACGGAGAATTCATTAACTCGCGTGGAAGAGGTATCGCACGTACTGACTTTGAAGAGCAACTGCCGAACGAGCCAAGATTAATTGCGAACGAATTCATCGTGATGGAACCAGAAGACCCGACATTTTTGCCAACAGGATATAACCCGAAGGAAGACCCATATTTCCAATACATCGGACGTTATGACGTGCAGACAGAATCAATTGTTCCTCTGCAATATGTAAAGAGTTTTCCGACAGGAGTAAGCAATCCTGGACAGGCAATCTACGCAGAAGCGCTAATGGATCCGAACATCGCTGCGGTGATTTGTACCGGTCCGGCTGGATCGGGAAAAACCTATATGTCGACAATTTATGGGTACGAAGCCTGTAAACACGGCGATTACATCGGAGTGACGGCAGTACCGTGCGAAAATCACAGCAATATCGGCGCGTTGCCAGGCGAGCTTGAGGAAAAGATGGATCCAGACGTTCAGCCTTTGAAAAATGCACTTCGAAATTACTTTTTACAAAGCGAGAAAGGGTTCCGGAAGAAAGATCGAAAGAAGAACCAGAAAAACGCTTACCATGATCGAGATGACAACGGGGCTGGCGGGCCGCAAAAGAATTCACTAAAAGCAAGATTAAAAGACCATGTGGACATGGTTTGGGAAAATTGGTTCTCGAGCGTACCGATTGAAAATGCCCGAGGCCGAGATTTTGCCTATGAGCTCGCGATTTA
This sequence comes from bacterium, assembly GCA_963624235.1. Classification (GTDB taxonomy): domain Bacteria; phylum Patescibacteriota; class Saccharimonadia; order Saccharimonadales; family Saccharimonadaceae; genus Nanosyncoccus. Next base: position 2,020 of record CAVFNU010000095.1, read on the forward strand.
TGACGAATTCCAGGACCAAAACGCGAAACAAGCCGATACCTTGATTAAACGTATTGGCGCGGATGGAAAAATTGTGTTAACTGGCGATGTTCGACAAATTCATTCCGCTTACAATGATCAGTCCAATAACGGTCTGGTTTACGCTTCGAAACTCTTGTTCGATAACCCACTGGTCGCACAGGTGAATTTCGTTGAAAGCGAAGTGATTCGACATCCGTTAGTGAAGATAATCGCTAGAAAACAAGAGCTAGAGAGTGCTAATCAAGCACGCCCTAGCGAGCTCAGTTGATAACCATAAGATACTCCCTCTACCCCCGTCCTACCGACGGGGGTTCTTTTATGATATAATATAATTATGAAATTAGTAGTTGGGCTGGGAAATCCAGAGGTGAAATATAATTGGACAAGACATAATACGGGCTTTCTCGCGCTAGATTTTTATTTTAAGCTTAATCACCTTGATTGGGAAGCAAAACCGCGCTACGGGGCGATTTTTGGCCGCACGGGCGATATTTTGTTTATTAAGCCTCAAGATTATTACAATTTAAGTGGGGAAGCAGTCCGAAAATTTATAAAATTTTACAAGATCCCGACCTCTGACATTTTAGTGGTTTGTGATGATTTTAACCTTGAATTCGGGACTTTACGCTATCGTCAACGTGGTTCGGCTGGGGGAAACAACGGGTTGAAGTCCATAATTACCGAAATTGGGACTGAAGCTTTTCCGCGCATTCGGGTCGGAACGGGGAACGATGAACTAAGGAAGCGAGTTGGCGATGTGGATTTTGTTTTATCAAAATTCACCCCTGAAGAGAAGAAGAAATTACCGGAGATCTTGAAGAACATTAGTAATAAAATAGACGAAATAATCTCCGAGTAGTGCTATTTCGAACCAACTTTTGAGACATATGTGACAGACTTTATTATCCAAAGTGAAATTTTTCTTTATAGAGTCTCGATCGGTTTTTAAGTTAAAGCCCAATTATTCATCCCTAACGGACGAATCAGCCCCTTTAATTCGAGTAAAGTCAGCGTCTCCGCTAAGTTCGCAGCAGAAAACTCCAATTCTTCGGCGATTTTGCCACCGTCGCGCAAACCTCCAAAAATCGCCTTTAGTACCGCCGTTTCAAGTTCGCTTAACCCTTGTGGAGGCGTGAACTTAGATGATTTTCGCGTTTTTTTCACGATTTCTTCGGGAAAAAGAAAATCCAAAAGATCTTCGGGTCCGGTATAAGGGTAAGCACCCTGCCTAATCAGACGATTACAGCCCACCGAACTCGGGCTAGTCAAATTTCCCGGAACCGCGAAGACATCTTTTCCTTGACTTAAGGCGTGAGCAGCAGTGTTCAGCGTCCCCGAATGCTCCGCCGCTTCGACTACCACCACGACATCAGAAAGCCCAGAAATAAGCCGATTACGATGAAGAAAAGAGCCTTTATAATTGATTTGTCTCTGCCCATTTTTATCCAAAAACTCGCCCGTGACTAGAGGCACATCCGAATTTGTCGGCGGATATTCGGAGAGAATTGCGCCGCCTTTTTCAATAATCTCGGCAGCGAGCTTTTCGTGATTTCGGGGATAGATTTTATCGATCGCCGTTCCAAGCACCGCCACAGTTTTTCCGCCTGCGTCCACTGCTGCCCGATGACTGATGCTATCGACCCCATAAGCTAGCCCCGAAACGATTACTACACCGCGTTTTGCAAGCTCGTATGCCATTTTATAGGCAACTTCTTCACCGTAACGAGTGTTGCGACGCGAGCCGACAATGGCGACTGATTTTGGACGCGTAAGCTTTCCGTTTTTTGACACATTTTCCGGCATTTTGCCATAAAAATACAATGTTTTAGGCGTAAGCGCAATGCTATTTAACACCTCTGTAAAATCGGTTTCCAGAGGTCGGATTTGGTTGATTTTTGTAAAAAAGTGTGAAAAAAGTGTTGACATTTTATTTCTCCCGTGCTATAATTAGAACAGTTGGTACACAAAAAGTGTGCCACACCGCACCTAAATAAGTTATAATTTCAGCTATACTACTTCTAGTATAGCAGAAATTGCGAGCTTTTGAAACCCTTTCGGGCTTTGAATTTCTTCATGGTTCAACGCTTATAAGTATTACCTCCACTTTGAAAGGAAGCTTTCGAAGGCTTAGCAATCCCTCTAACCGGCGGGCCCCGATTTGTGTGAGGTGGGTCGCGCTTCCGGGGTCTCTCCCGGTATAGTGAGAAGCGTTAGAGGGCCGAAATAGCCTCAGGTGATGCCCACCCTTACCTGAGGCTTTTTTGTGGGAAAATTATGAGAGTTTCACAGTTATGCTTGACGGGTGTGGTATGATATATATATGGCGAAAAATTTGGTGATTGTGGAGAGCCCGGCGAAGGCGAAGACGATCGAGAAGTATCTCGGGGCGGATTTTCGCGTTTTGGCGTCAGTGGGGCATATTCGCAAAGATACCAAAGTTGACAAAAATACTTTTGATGTGACTTATGAGATTGACCCGGGACATAAACAGATTATCTCGGAACTAAAAAAAGCGGCAAAGGATGCGGAAAAGATCTGGCTCGCGACCGATGAGGACCGCGAGGGAGAATCGATTTCATGGCACCTTTGCGAAGTTTTGAACCTGCCGAGAGATACGGCACGGATTACTTTTCACGAAATTACCAAACCGGCGCTTGAGAACGCAATCAAAAACCCGCGGACGGTGGATATGGACATGGTGGCGAGTCAGCAAGCACGCCAGACGCTGGATATGCTGGTGGGGTATGATTTGTCGGACATTGTACGACGGAAAGTACCAGGGGCAGTGTCGGCGGGACGGGTTCAGAGTCCGGCGCTCAGACTAATTGTTGAGCGCGAGAAAAAAATTGAACAATTTGAGAGTAAATTTGATTTTAAAGTCAGTGGCAAATTCACGTCGACTGGCGAAACTGGAGTAATTCCGGAAAAATCTGATCTTAATTTCGTCGCAAAAGGCGAAGTTGTAGTTTTTGACGGGTTTTTGAAGGTTTATGGCAAAAGTAAAGATTCTGAGTTGCCGAAAATGACAAAAGGCGAGCGTGTCCAGCTCGAAGGAC
>CAVFNU010000096.1:0-5061 GCA_963624235.1 bacterium
CCATCGCCGCCGAATTAATCGGCGAGAAACGCGGCGCGACTACCGTCATCTGTGGCGGCGACACTACCGGTTTTGTCGAAAAATTGTCCGAAAAACACCCCGATCTCGATTATTCTCTCATTTCCACCGGCGGCGGCGCTGCGCTCGAATTTTTACTCGGCAAAGAATTGCCCGGGCTAAAAGCCATTGAAGACTAAGAGTCGCCTATAAAATTATCATCAAAAATCCGCTAACAAAATCGCCAGCGGATTTTTAACTAAACTTGTCGAATTTTAATCGTGTCTGTCCCGATTTTATTTTTGTCGCCCGACACAATCACTGTCATCAAATCTTTTTCACCCTCTTTTGTTCGCAAATAACCCACTTCCTTCAGTTCTTTCGCTAAGTTAAAACCAAAATCTTCCGTATAAGGTCGTACAAAGGCCGAATTTGCATAAATCAGCGCCAACTGATTCGCTACGCGTGGATTCGGCGTCACCGACACAATCGGCAAATTCGGTCGTTGCGCCGCAATCGCCTTCGCCGTCGCCCCGCTCGCCGTTTGACAAACCATCACATCCGCCTCCATTTTTTCCGCCAATCTTGCCGCTGCATCCGAAATCGCGTCGTAAACTTCCGAATCTCCCGTCGGCGACTGCGAAAGTGGCGCGATACGCGTATGATTTTGTGCATATAAAATCACTTTCTTCATTTCTTCTACCGTTTCGAGCGGATATTCCCCATTCGCCGTTTCGTCCGACAGCATTACCACATCCGCGCCCTGAATCACCGCCGTCGCCACATCCGAAACCTCCGCCCGTGTCGGTTCCGGGCTTTCCACCATTGATGACAGCATCTGCGTCGCGACGATGCACAACTTCGCATGCGCCCGACAAAGCGCGATTAACTTCCGCTGAATAATTGGCACCACTTCCGCACCCGCTTCAACCGCCATATCTCCGCGCGCCACCATAATCCCGTCCGCCGCCTCAACAATTTCTTCTAAATTCTTTTCACTTTCGATCGCTTTTTTCGTTTCAATTTTCGCGATCACTTTTGCCGTCGAGCCATACGATAACAAAAGTTGTTTTAATTTCAAAATATCTTCCGCCTTCTGAACAAATGACAACGAAACATAATCATAATCACAACCCGCACCATATTCAATATCGGAAAGATCTTTCGGTGTTAAAATATCGCCACCAAAATCCGTATCCGGCAAATTCAACCCCTTTTTCGACATAATAAATCCATCATTCAAGATTTTCACCTTAATCGCCGTTTCTGAAACAATCTCAATCACTTCCGACTTTATTTTTCCATCAAACATCGACAACGGCTCGCCAACTTTCACCTTTTCTGCTAAATTATATTGCACCGGCACCGTAAAACCGCCGTCATGAACAAATTCACGCGCGTCCAAAACCACTTCATCGCCTTTTTTCAAATCCAAATGATTGTCCTTCAACATCCCCAACCGAATTTTCGGCCCCTGCAGGTCCTGTAAAATCGCCACTGACCGACCTTTTTTCGCCGCCGCCGCTCGAATCCATTTAATTTGCTGATCACGTTCCTCGTTCGAGCCGTGTGAGCAGTTCAGTCGACAACCATTCACTCCCGCCATAATCACCGCTTCAACCATTTCCGCTGTATTCGTCGCCGGCCCAATTGTTGCTAAGATTTTTGTTCGTTTAAATAGTTTACTCATACTAATATTTTACCATAAGCTTTATTTTATGATAAGATAAACTTATGACAAAACGCAAACGTTATTCTCGGGTTCAATCCTTTCCCGCAAAAAAAGTTATCCTTTTTGTAATTGTCGCTTCCACAATAATAGTTTGTATCGCGATCATTGGCGCGATTCTTCTCGACCCCGAACGCCGTGTTAAATCTAACTTCGAAAAACTTGCAACAAATTATTATGAAAATATTTTTTACGCCGATCTTATCGCTTCCGAAAATTATTCCGGCGACCCCGAAGTTGCGCTCGAAAAATATCAAACCACCGGTATCGCCCCTGTCACCCTACGCCAACTCTCGCTTTCCGACCGTACTGACAAAAATCTCACAAACTTCATGCTCGAATACTGCGATGCAAACAACACCACCGTCACTTTCTTTCCCGAACCGCCCTATTCAAAAACTTCCTATCATACCGAATATACTTTTTCATGCAATTTTTAGCCATTGCTAAAACTGGGAGGTTATGCTAAAATAAAATAAAGACATCTTCTTTTTGAGTGTGGGCTCGAAAGCAGGATAATAAAGATAAAGGAGCATATGGCTGACATAAAAGATTTACATAAGTTGCGCAATATCGGGATTATCGCCCATATCGACGCGGGTAAAACGACAACCTCGGAAGCGATTTTGTATCGGACGGGGTTAAAACATAAAATCGACCTAGTAAAGGGCGGAACCGGCGGCGCGGATACCGACTGGATGGAACAGGAAAAAGAACGCGGGATTACGATTACTTCGGCTGCGGTGACGGTTTACTGGAAAAATCACCAAATCAACATCATCGATACCCCGGGACATATCGATTTTACGGCGGAAGTGGAACGGTCCTTACGCGTGTTAGATGGCGCAGTAGTGGTATTCGACGGTAAGATGGGTGTCGAGGCGCAATCCGAAACTGTGTGGCGTCAAGCGACTAAATACGGCGTGCCGCGCATCTGTTTCGTAAATAAAATTAACCAAATCGGTGGTGACTTTTACAAATCGCTCGACTCGATTCACAAGCGTCTCTCGAAAAACGCGGTGGCGATTCACTTGCCGATTGGGTTCGAGAAAGACATTTGTGGCGTGGTCGACTTGATCGATATGAAAGCTTATACTTATAAAGATTATGCAGACCACGAGCTGACGGTTGGCGAAATTCCGGAAGACATGCAGGAAAAGGCAAAAAATGCACGTTCGATGCTGATCGAAGAAGCCGTACAAGCCGATGAATCTTTAATGGATAAATATTTCAATGAAGGTGAAGAGGCGATTACGATTCCAGAGCTTAAAGCTGCACTTCGAAAACGCGTGTTAGACGGCGACTTCTTCTTGGTGACCGGCGGTGACGGCCGTGGTGTGATTGTCGAAAAAGTGCTAGATTTGATGACCGATTATCTACCGAGCCCGCTAGATCGCGATCAAGGGCAAACCGTCGGAACCGACCCGAAAACTGGCGACCAAATCGTACGCAAAGCTGATAATTCGGAACCTTTGACGGCGCTAGCATTCAAGATCGCGACCGATCCATTCGTAGGGAAATTGATCTTCATCCGCGTGTATGCTGGCAAACTCAAATCCGGCGACACGGTGCTAAATGCTTCGACTGGCGACAAAGAACGAATCGGGCGCCTAGTGCGAATGCACGCGAACGACCGTAAAGACATCAGCGAAATCGGTGCGGGCGACATCGCGGCAGTAGTCGGACTTAAGAACTGCACAACCGGAACGACACTTTGCGCGCCGGCTGCGCCGATTCTATTGGAATCGATTGAATTTCCGGATCCACCAGTGTCGATCGCAGTCGAGCCAAAAACCAAAGCCGATCAAGAAAAAATGGCGCTCGGACTTTCAAAAATGGCCGAAGAAGACCCGACTTTCCGCGTTCATACTGATGAAGAAACTGGACAAACGATTATCTCGGGGATGGGCGAGCTTCATCTCGAGATCATTATCGACCGTCTGAAGCGCGAGCATAATGTCGAAGCCAACACTGGTGCGCCACAAGTAGCATACCGTGAAACTATTCGCGGAACTGCCGAAGCACAAGGTAAGCACGTTAAGCAATCTGGTGGTCGCGGTCAATATGGTGACGTTTGGATTAAGTTTGAACCGAACGAACCGGGCAAAGGCTTTGAATTTATCGACCAAATTAAAGGTGGCGTGGTTCCGCAGGAATACCGCAAACCAGTACAAAAAGGTATCGAAGATACTCTGGCAGGCGGCGTAATCGCTGGCTATCCAGTAGTCGATGTTAAAGCGACCCTCTATGACGGTTCGTATCACGATGTCGACTCCTCAGAACTTGCCTTTACGCTCGCTGGTGCTTTGGCGACTCGCGAGGGGATCAAAAAGGCGAATCCAGTTCTGCTCGAGCCAGTAATGAAGCTTGAAATTACTACGCCGGAAGAATTCATGGGTGACGTAATCGGCGACGTAAATTCACGTCGTGGCCGAATTGACGAAATGGAAGATTTAGTCGGCGGTGCAAAACTAATTAGAGCCTTCTGTCCGCTAGCTAACTTATTCGGCTACACCAGCGATCTTCGCGGCATGACTCAAGGACGCGCGGCCTCTTCGATGGAGCTCTTCGCTTACGAGGAAGTTCCGCCGAATGTAGCTAAAGAAGTTATTGACGCACGAAACTCGAAATAACCTCGGAACTCTAGGTTCCCTATCCCGGGGAGCCTAGAGCCACCATGGACCTTTAGGGTCTTTTTTGCTATAATTAAGTCATGAAAAAAATTAACACTTCTCCGATCTCTGGCGCGCAAGAACTTTTACCTAAAAGTCAAGCCGTTTTTGATAATCTAAAAACCAAAATCGCCAACATTTATAAGCAATTCGGCTATCAAAGCATCGAAACTCCTTGTATCGAACGCTCGGAAGTTTTACTTGCTAAAGCTGGTGGCGATACCGAAAAACAAATTTATTCCGTTCGTAAAACTGGCGAAAAAGCCGAAGCGACTCAAGCTCTCCGTTTCGATCACACCGTTCCTTTAGCACGTTATATCATCGAACACGAGAATGATCTCGACTTTCCCTTCAAAGTCGCACAAATCGGTCCGAATTTTCGTGGTGAGCGCGCTCAAAAAGGTCGTTTTCGCGAATTTTATCAATGTGATATTGACGTCATCGGTCGCGAAAAGCTCCCGCTGGCTTACGATGCCGATGTAATCTCGGCTTTAATTCAAGCTTTCGAAGTTTTTGAACTCGAAACGCCGCTTCTCGCACGAATTTCTAACCGAAAAATTTTGGCTGGTCTCCTCGAAACATTAAATCTTTCCGAAAAAACTAATGAAATTTCCAATATCATCGATCATGCCGAAAAAGTCACTCCCGAACAAACTAAAGTCT
>CAVFNU010000097.1:0-2444 GCA_963624235.1 bacterium
ATTCCATTGCCAGGAACCGGCGCCTGGACCGGAGCGCTGGGCGCCAGCATTTTGAAATTTGATTTCAAAAAAGCCGTAATTTCGATCTCTCTCGGGGTCGCAATTGCCGGCTTGATTATGCTTTTGGCCTCACTCGGACTTTTCCGCTGGATTTTTGGCGCTTAAAGTGCTATGATTAAAACATAAACATTATAAAAAGGAGTCAAAATGTTTGATGTCGCTAATAACAAAGAATTTCTTACCGAAATTGGTATCGCTAACGCCCCAGAGGACGTTAAAGCAAAATTAATCGCTGGAATCGAAGATCTAGCCAAAAAGCGTTTAATTATTAAGCTTTCCGAGCGTCTTACCGACGCTGAAGCCGAAGAATTTGGCGCCATCACCGATGAACAGCAGGCTTATAACTGGCTTATGGCTAAAGTCCCTGATCTTCAGAATATCGTTGTCGAAATTTTCGCCGAAATTAGACGCGATATTCTCGAACATAAAGCTAACGTTGCCGACCAAAATCCAGTTCAATAATTTGATTTTTCTCTGTAGAAATGGCGACATGTTATAATATAGACTATGAAAGCCATACTTTTTGATTTTGACGGCGTGATTGCTGATAGTGAGCCGATTTATGCCGAGGTAGAAAACGAACTTTTTTCGAGAATGGTGCCAGATTGGCAAAGAAAATTTTCGGAAGAAATTATCGGGCTTGACCCGCATAGTACATTTTTGTTATTGAAAAATAAACATGGCCTAAAAATTTCCGAAGCCGAGTTCCGCGCGGAATACGATAAGGGATATCCGATGGTTTACGGTGTCGCGGGTTTGACTAAAAAAGCGTTAGAAATGTTAAATTTTGGCGCGGAACACGGTGCTCGTATGAGCATCGTCTCCTCGACCCCGAAAGAATACATTACGTCATTTTTGCGGAAAAAAGACATCGCGCATTTTATCGAGGAAATTTTTTCCTCCGCCGACTTAAAAATCCCTAGCAAGCCCGCTCCCGACCCCTATAATTTCGCCGTTAATAAACTAAACTTGAACAAAAACTCTACCATCGTCGTCGAAGACTCTTTCGCCGGCACCTCCGCCGCCCACGCCGCCGGCTTGTTCACTGTCGGCTATAACATTGTTAATCCCGCATGTCCTTGTAATCTGCGTCTAACCGACGACGACATCGTCGCCACCGTTTTCGCTCAAATCCCTCAGAGCTAAAGATGGCAGCAGCTGTGAAAAGGGGTTTTACGGCATCTTTCTCTGGAAAAAGCGAGGTAAATATGATAGAATAAAGAACAATTATGAACGACGGACCAGATGAAAAACATTTTTCTGAATGGATGGAGTTAAAAGAAAATCTCCACGGTATCGGACGGCTTCCCGCTATCAAGGAAGGTGAGATTTGGTGGTGTGCGATGGGCGAAAATGTTGGAGTAGAAATTAACGGTAAAAACGAGGTCTTTTCACGTCCTGTGCTTGTCTTCAAGAAATTAAGTCGCTATGGTTTTATGGGCATTCCACTCACTTCTCAACCGCACGAGGGAGACTGGTATGTATCATTTGTATTCCGAGATAAAACTTCGGTGGCAGCATTGGCACAAGCGCGAGTTCTAAGCGTTTCCCGCCTATTTAAGCGAATGGGCACAATCCCGAACTCCGATCTTGAGCTGGTGCGAGAAGGATTTAGCAAACTCTACCTCAACAAAAAGTAAAAATTTCCCCCCAGTCTTCCGACTAGGGGTAGTGCGGGTATTCCCGAATATACTTACATTATAACACATAAGAGCACCTAATACAATGCTAATTTGCAACTTATTCGCTATATTTTGTTACGAGCTTCCGGCTCCCCGGGCCAGACTCGCACCGAAGGTCCGACGTCTCGCTTTTTGATGTTTTTTGACAAAAAAAATGGCTCCCCGGGCCAGACTCGAACTGGCAACCTCGAAGTTAACAGCTTCTTGCTCCACCATTGAGCTACCGGGGAATAGACCTATTATAGCATATTTTTTCAAAATGTGGTAAAATTGTTTAAATGGAAGAAAAAACAATTCAGATCGCTGGTTCTATTACTGTTGACGAGCTCGCAAAAGCGCTCGGTCTTTCGGTGACCGAACTGATTGGTACGCTGTTCAAAAATGGCATTGTGGCGACGATCAATCAGCGTCTGGATTTTGAGACTGCGAGTATTATTATCGATGAGCTCGGGCTTAAAAACGTAAAATTAGAGAAAAAGAACACTTCGACGAGAACCTCTGATCAGCGACGCGAACTTTCCGATAAAGCCGTCTCGCGTCCGCCTGTTGTTGCGGTGATGGGGCATGTCGACCACGGGAAAACCACCCTTCTCGATACTTTATTGAACAAGAAAACCGTCGAGGGCGAAGCCGGTGGCATTACTCAACATATTTCCGCTTATCAATTAAAGCACAACGACCGCTGGATTACTTTTCTTGATA
>CAVFNU010000098.1:0-10903 GCA_963624235.1 bacterium
TCATCCGTCAACGTCCGACCCCCGTTACGCGTCACTTCATAAATATTCGCTACTCCATTTTCAAGAAAATTATCATTCGGCACCATTTCAACCTTGTCGCCATCATAAATCGTCACCCCCGCCTCGCTCGCAATTGTTTTATAATCATAACTCGCCGTCATCAAATATTTCTCTGTTACGCCATCTTTTACCACTACCGGTCGCGCCCGATAGACATTGATATAGAAATTTTCAGCATTAATTTCCGAATCCAAGCTCGGCTCGACAATATCCCCCTCATTTACCGTAATTCCCGCCCGCTCTAAGGCTTCCGCCACTGTTGTCGCCCGAGTTTTTACGGTCAATTTTTCGTCGTCATCATAAAAGGTCACAAATTTCGCCCCTGTAGTCGAAAAAGTATTTTCTTCGCCTTCAGCAAAAGTCTTGGTTGTATTGAATTTCATCAAACAGCCAAAAAACAGCACTAGACTCGCAGTTATCATTAAAACAATAGCTCGATCGAATTTCCTCGATAGCTTCATCTTTCTATTATACCACACTTACGGTTAAAAATAAAGCTTTTGACCTAAAATTTTGAAAATTACAGAGGTGATTTTTTACTCCATTTTCCCAGTCCAACAAATAAAACCCGTATCACTACGGATTTTATTTCAAGTCATATTCTAGGTGGTGGAATAAATTGTTTTAGCCAAAACATCTCTACACTCTCCACCCAACTAAAACACCAACTGGATTATGTTCTAGCATTCGTTCCGGTTCATCTCAACTTGAACCTGAACCTAATCCTATTTTAGCATAGCCGGTTTCTGTGTCAACCTTGTTTTTTCTTAATTTTTATGGTCTTACTTCACTTGACAAAATCATTCTTTTATTACTAGTATTTTATGCTATAATTATGCTTATGAATTGGCGTAAATGGTTAGATGAATTCGCTTTAGCCGGCAAAGGTATCCTGCTTGCGACTAAAGAAAAACGCTTCTGGTATGGCTTCATTCCGAGCTTTTTCTTTTTTGGAATTTTAATGAATTTGCTCGCTGGTGGCACTGCAAAATTCGAACTTATGGCTTCGACCGGTCTCGAAAACAGCCTCAAAATCATCAGCGACAGTTTCCTTGCCATTTTCGGCATCAACCAACCTTTTTTCGATTGGCTACCGATTTTCGCACTCTCTGTGCTTCAAGGCATCTTAATCGGCATCATCGTTCTTCTCTGGAACAAAAAACGTAACGATAAAAGCGCGTCCAAAAACTCCGAAAATCTCAGCAGTGCCGGAATTATTGCCGGACTCATCGCCCTCGGCGCTGGTTGCCCAACCTGTGGCGTCACTCTGATCACTCCCCTAATCGGCGCGATTTTTTCTACCGGCAGTCTCGCTATTGCCGGCACCGTTTCCGCTGCCATCACCGTTCTCGCTCTAATTATCGCAATTTTATCCCTTAAACGCCTCGGCGAAGAAGTCTATGTTATAATAATAAATGAAAAGTATCTCGCGAAAAAAGCCGCGGGCAAGCAAAAGGAGCCAAAAAGTGAAAAAAGTCACAAAAAAAGTTGATGTCGTCGAGAAAACTGATGCCATTGCACATCCCACGAAGGCCTCTTCGGTCGAGTGCGTACGGAAAATTTTCAAAATCATCAGCGTCGTCGCAGTTATCGCCCTCATTATCACCGCTATTGTCGCCAGCACTAACAACAAACCGTCGAACTCGGAACTAGTTTGGGACCAGCAAACAACTCTCGGTAATCAAGATGCGAAAAACTATTTTATCGTCTATTCTGATTTAGTTTGTCCTTATTGCATCGCTTTTGAAAACGCGATCGTCGAACACGAAGAAGATTTTCAAAAATACCTCGAAGAGAATGACGTTCTTTTTGAAGTTCGCATTTCGGATTTTCTCTATGAATATGGCGAAACTAACCCGATTAATTCCCGTTATTCAGCTCTCGGCACTTATTGTGCTAAAAACGAAGGCAAGTTTTGGGATTATTATAACAAAGCCGTCACCAGCGTTTGGAATGACTTTTTCAAAGACAATGGCAAATCTGGTGTTTCGAAAATGTCAAAAATCGATAAAAGTTATTGGATTGATATTGGCAAGTCCGTCGGACTCGGCGACAAATTTGAAAATTGCGTCGAAAATGAAGAAACTCTCTCCGAAATTAAACAAAACGCCGAAAAAACCGCTAAACTTGCCAAAGGCATGCCTTATTTCAAATTCAATTCCTACACTACCTCCGGTTTTGACCTTTCGTGGGGCTACGATTATGTCTTGATGTATTTCAATGCCGGATTAGAAAGTAAATAAAATCCAACTATTAAAAAATACCTATAAAAGCCTAAACTACCAGATTTTTTGATCTTTAATGCTATCTGGCAAATAATTTTTATCAAGATGAAACCCAGCCTCCCACTTTTGTCCCTTCCCATACCCGAGATCTTGCATCAATTTCGTCGGCGCATTCTTGAGCCACGTCGGCACCGGCTCATTCGGCGCCTTACGCGCGAGCTCTAAAGCTCTGTACCACGCATCCGTCGTCCGGCGCGACTTTTTCGAGAGTGCAAGTGCTACTGTTGTATGTGCTAAAATTAGCCCCGATTCCGGCATTCCCACTCGTTCCACTGCCTGAAAACACGCTGTCGCCAGACTGAGCGCCCCATTCCCCGCAAGCCCAATATCTTCGCTCGCAAAAATCACCATCCGCCGCGCGATGAACTTTGGATCCTCCCCCGCTTCCACCATTCGCGCGAGATAATACAGCGCTGCGTCCACATCCGACCCCCGCATCGACTTAATAAAAGCCGAAATCGTATCATAATGTTTGTTGCCTTTCTTATCATACCCCGGCAATTTCTTTCCCGCCGCCTCCTCAACCACTTTTCGATCAATTTTTTCCGCAAGCGACAGTGCGAGCTCAAGATCCCCCAATGCACTCCGTGCATCACCGCCCGAAAGCTCCGCAATATAATCCAGCGCCTCTTTCGTTATCCGCTTTGAAGCTTTTTCCGCCTTCACCGCCCGTTTCAAAACTTCCAAAATCGCCGTTTTCGACAAGGGCGACACGACCACCACTCGCGATCGTGACAATAGTGGCGGAATTACTTCAAAAGACGGGTTCTCCGTTGTCGCCCCAATCAATGTAATCAATCCGCTTTCCACATGCGGCAAAAATGCATCCTGCTGCGCCTTATTAAACCGGTGAATTTCATCCACAAACAATACCGTCCGCGTTTTCAAATTCCAATTCACTTTCGCCCGCTCAACCACTTCCTCGACATCCTTTTTCCCCGCCGTCACTGCTGAAATTTCGATAAAATCCGCCTGAAATTCCTGTGCTAAAATTCGCGCTAAAGTTGTTTTACCGGTCCCCGGCGGCCCCCAAAAAATCAAATTCACCGGCTCGCCTTTTCTCGCAATTTCCGTCAAAATTTTCCCCTCGCCGATGATTTTTTCCTGCCCCAAAACTTCCGACAAGCTCCGCGGTCGCATTCGTTCCGCCAATGGTACTCTATTCATATCTCTATTATACCGAATTTTCTTGATTTTGGCGTTTCTATGTTAAAATAGAATTAATAACCAAAGGAGGATTTATGTATAATTACAACTACAATTACGCCTATGACACTTCTAGTCTCTCTAGCGGCGCTGAGGCTTGGGTCGGAATTGCTGCTATTATAGCAATTGTCGGTGGAATTTTAACTTATTTTCTATTCGTCAAGAGCAAAAATGAACCGAAAAATAATTTCGCAAAATGGCTAAAAAAGTTTCTCGATTTTAAAATTATCTGGATCGAAGGAATTTTAAAAGTCATTTACTATGTTGCAACTATTTTTATCATTCTATTTTCGTTCGCCTTCCTCGGCAACGGCGCTAACGGAGTTTTGGCCTTTTTCTTTACGCTCATTCTCGGTCCGATATTCATTCGTCTTATCTATGAAGCAACCATGATGCTTGTCATGATCTGGCGCAACACTAAAGACATCGCCGACAACACCGCGAAGAATAAATAGCACTCTCTTTGCCACGGCAAAATTACCATCAACTAAAATCGCTTTTGGAAAGAAATTCTGAAGGCGATTTTTAATTAGCGTATAATGTGTACATCCTAAAACCACCGCATCGAAATCTCTCTTAACTCCCTTCAAAAGTTCTTCCAACTTTTCATCAATCCCTTGATCCGCTTCAATCGCATCCGCCAGCCCCTCGCATGAAAGCAATTCTACCTTCTGCCCAGCCTTTTGATTTTCTATCAGCAATTTCGCCATTCGCTCGGACTGGATTGTTCCTGGCGTTGCCATTACCAGAACTTTTTTCGCCCCGTTTTTAGTCGCAAGTCGAATCGCTGGTTCCGTCCCCACAAAATTCAAATCTGGGTATTTTTTTCGCAATTTTTCGATACAGCGCGTCGTCGCCGTATTACAAGCAATCACAATTACATCCGCTCCCCACTTTTTTAATTTCTCAACATGTCCCGTCACGATCTCCCACAATTCATCATCCGATTTTTCTCCGTAAGGACAGTTTTTCGTATCTGCAATATAGAAATATTCCGCCTCCGGCAACAACTTTTTTATCTCTTTAAAAATCACCGTTCCCCCTTTTCCTGAATCAAAACCGCCAATTTTCCATTTTTTCATTTTACAATTATAACATGCTGTGATATAATAGACTAGTACGGCTCTGTAGCTCAGCTGGTAGAGCAGAGGCCTGAAGAGCCTTGTGTCACTGGTTCAAGTCCAGTCGGAGCCACCAACCGTCTGATGCTTTGTCTCACTCAGCATCGAAACTGGGACTCCAGGCTTCGCCAATGGAGCCATCATCACAAACACATTAACAATTTGGGTCGGTAGCTCAGCTGGTTAGAGCACGGGCCTTTTAAGCCCGGTGTCGAGGGTTCGAGCCCCTCCCGACTCACCAAACATTGGTTCCAGCAAAGGTTTTTGAGCTGGGAACCCTCGTTCTTCGAATCGAGGGTTCGAGCCCCTCCCGACTCACCAAGCTTTCGAGCAAAAACAAAACTTGTTTTGTTTTTTTGAGAAAGCGCCGGTGAGTTAAAATTTCGCGAAGCGAAATTTGTCCTCACCAAACATTGGTTCCAAATTTGGGCGGTTAGCTCAGTTGGCTAGAGCGCGTCTTTGACGTAGACGAGGTCAGAGGTTCGACTCCTCTATCGCTCACCATAGACCATTAAGGTCTTTTTTTATGTTAAGATCACAGTACTCATTGCCATCTAAACGAAAGCAGTTGAAAAGATAAGAGCATAATGATAAAATTAGAGAGAAGATTGTATGAGTCTGGTCGCCAGCCTTCATCTCTAAGCGAGGAACAAAAAATGAAAGATTTAGTATTCAATTTGATAGAAAACGAAAAAATTCGCCAAAGCGAGGGTCTAGAACTCATTCCGAGTGAAAATTACGTCTCGGGCGCAGTTCTCGAGGCTATGGGGTCGGTTTTAACCAACAAATATTCCGAAGGTTATCCCTGTTTTGACAGCACTAGTGATAAAGATAGCTGGGCGGAGGATAAGATCGCCGATGAGATTTTGCCCAATTTCCGTTATTACGGGGGTCAAGACAATGTCGACCGCATCGAGCGTCTCTGTATCAGTCGCGCTTGTCGCCTGTTTCATGCTGACCACGCCAACGTTCAACCCCACTCTGGCGCCAACGCCAACGAGGCAGTCTATTTCGCCTGGTGCGAACCTGGAGATAAAATCCTCGCCATGTCTTTACCGGCCGGCGGTCATCTAACCCACGGTTCTCCTGTTACCCGTTCCGCTAAAATTTACAACTTCATCAGCTACGGCGTGACCGAAGACGGCGACATCGACTATGACGAATTAGAGAGAAAAGCCCTCGCCGAACAACCCAAAATCGTGCTTGTCGGCTATTCCGCGTTCATGAAAATCCCCGATTTCGCACGTATTGCCGCCTTACAGGCGAAATTACCTCAAACCTTGTTCATGGCCGACATGGCGCACGTCGCGGGCCTTATCGCCGGCGGAGCGCATCCGAACCCCTTGGACCTCGGTTTTCACGTTATGACCACGACCACGCACAAAACCCTGCGTGGACCGCGCGGCGGGCTGATTTTGTCGAAAGGCAATGTCGCTTCGCCTCTGAAAAAACCCGAAAAAACCCTCGAAAACATCCCGATTTTAATCGACCGCGCAGTGTTCCCTGGCACCCAAGGCGGGCCTCTGGAACACGTCATTGCAGCCAAAGCCGTGGCCTTTGGCGAGGCCTTGCAACCAGAATTTAAAGATTACGCCGCCAAAATCGTCGAAAATGCCAAGGTTCTAGCTTCGGAGCTTAAAAACTACGGCTTCATTTTACAGGGAGATGGCACTGAAAATCACTTGATTTTGATCAATATCAAGGATAGTTTCGGCATTGATGGCAAAACTTACGAAAAAGCCCTCGACATGATCGGTTTAACCCTGAACGCCAACGCCCTGCCTTCGGACAAAGGTGGTGCCTTCCGCCCCTCAGGGGTGCGTCTCGGCACGCCAGCGATTACCACCCGCGGTCTCGGCGCCGAAGAGATGAAACTCCTAGCCGGCTGGATGAAACAAGCCGCTGATATTTGCAAAAAAGCCGAAACCGACGAAAATCTTGCGAATTTTGCCTCAGAGCTCGCCGAAATCCGCGCTGAAGTTCGCGAAACGGCACTTAAATTCCCTGTACCGGGGATCTAGAACCAAAAACCGAATTTTTAGACATTCTAAACCTTTGATTTTCGCCACCCAGCTGCTTGCGCCTCAGCTTCGGAACAAAACCATCTTTCCCCGTATTCAGTATCGATCCTAGTCGAATTATAGTATTTTTGGCCAGGAACATGATATATTTTTTCACCGCTGGAATTAATATTCCCCTTTATCGTGCACTCAGTACCAGATGCCGTTGAATAATCAGTATCGTTTGCCGAAACGGTAGGCGTAGTAGAAATGGTAGTATCTTGCATTCCTGTTGTATCTTGCGTTTCTGTTGTATTCTCCGAACATACTCCATCCGCCCATAATCCACGCTTGCCGCCCTCTGCCACACTTTGTGCGTCTTTGTACGAAGCCTGCTTATCGTAAGGGACATTATATGTATATTCATAACCGTAACCATTACTTATAATTTTATAGCCCACATCTTCGTTGTCTAAATACACATACCGTAACAGTCTGTTATATTTATCTCTATCAGTCTGAGTAGAATCTGCTTCTATTCTTATTCTTTTGCCAACCAAAAGTGTTTTTAGATAATCCGAAGCTTCCTGCCCAAAGCACTCGACTGTAGTCCTAGGGTCGACCGTTTCCGGAGTGTTAACGCCAATAAGACGAACCGAAGTTTCCGTACCTTCATAATCTATTTTTATAGTATCTCCGTCGATTACTTCTTTTACATCATACAATATATCAGAGATAGCATCGCTCGTTTCAGCAATATCCTGTTGTACAGTAGGTCTAAAATTAGCTATTAAAATAGCTAGTCCACTCGCCATCACTAAAATAATTACGACTGCTATCAATAAAATTGACCAACGGCTTCTCCCCATAAAAACTCCTTATTTTTTAGTCACCCTTCCTTCTTTTTCCATTGCGTTATCGTACATTTTTTCCATCAAATCCGGTTCAACGGTAACCGCCATTTTTGCTTCGATCAACGCTCTTGCCGATTCGTTATATTGAGCCACATTTTCCTTCACGGATTTTTTCGATTTCACTAAGCGTTCCGCATATTTTGAATAAGCTTTTAATTTTGCAATATCCTCAACAATCTCGCCTCGCCTTTCCGACAATTCCTTTATTTTTCGTTCATATTTTCTCCGCGCTGTAAAATATTCTCGCATATTATTCTCAGTCAAAATTTTTACCCCATCTCTCGTCAGAAAACCAGTACCTATATATAACGCAAGTTGAACAAAAGCGATAACCAGATTAGAAAGAAATTCTTCCGACATAAAAACTTCCGTAGGGCTTGTTTCGCCAATTAACATCTCGTCTAAACCACCGCCAACCAAACCAGCTAGAATTTTAGCAACGAACAAAAGAATTCCAGCAGTTATCCAAGCTCCGTAGGTCCAATTTCTGACTTTTTTATCATAATATCTTTTATTCCCCTCCATGAATCCGACAAACGCTATCGAAAGAAAACAGCCCAAACAAACAACAATCGGAATAAGCAGACTCACTATCGCATTTGCATTCGGCATTAACGTTTCAAATGTATCTCCAGTAAACGAAGCGTCCACTAGAACACTAACAAGCCCAATAGCCACAAAGATAATGCCTTCCCAAGGAAATCTCACTCCATAAATCGTCGGCGCTATTTTTTCTTTCGGTGTTTTTTCATCTTCTTCCTTTTCTTCAGCCATTTCTCTCGAAACAATCGGTTCTTGAGCCCCCTTTAGAATCTCTGGTTCTTCGTTGATAATCACTTCCGGTCCTCGCGTCTCCGTCTCGTCATCCAGATCACTATCCTCTTTTTTATCGCGTTTCCAAAGATTAAAAGTCATTTTAATTCTCCTTCTGTTTTTCCCAATTTATTTCATTCGGCAATAACTTTATTTGCTCCAACAATTTTGCCGAATCATCATATGTACCCGGAGCTTCTAAATCCATTTTGGATTCTGGATCTAGTTCATTCGTCTTTCTGCGAAAACGCTGCTCATATTCACTGATCTCCTCAAGAAGTTCTTTATAGCCAGTAAATTCCTGGTTTAATTCCCCCAGCCCCTCAGCATACTTTCTATCAATTATATTTTGTTTGCGCGCAAAATAGGTCTCAACATCAAAGTCATTTTTGTTAAATTTTGCGTCAATGTATTTATGATAATAGAACAGCGCTTGTGGCTCCGCCGTTAGTTTTCCGTCTCCCGATTTTTTAGCACTCGCTTGAACATGTTCCAATTCAATTATCACCTCTTTTTGTAACAGATCAAGTTCTTTTTTCGATACAACTTCTTCCGGCAACGCTTCTAAATCCCGCCAATCCTCTATTTCATTTTCTTTATTTTCTTGCGAGGCGTTTGGACTATCTATCATTATACTATTATTCTTTTTTCTATTAAATATTTTCATTGCATTCCCTTTCTTGCCCATTTTTTCAATAATCCTGATTTTGGCATTTCAACAATCGTATATTTCAAACCATTTACGCAATTAATCTTTTTTATTGCGCTGTTAGCGTATTTTTCGTATCTCGCATTATAGATTTTCTCAATTCGATATACAAATTCTCGGTAGCTATTGTCCAATTCTTTTTTTTCCTGCTCGATCATTCTCAAATTGCACTCAGCATTATTTTCACTCCGTTCGCAACCCGCCACCGATTTTAAACTCTGCGCATAATTTTGCCGCTGTTTATATGTTTCACCTGGCAAATTGGCGCCATCCAACAATTTTTTTATATTATTTTCTTCCTTTTTAGCTATCTCCGTTTCCACTTTGGTATTAATAATTTCATTTTTCGCCGCAATAATTCTTTTATCCTGCACAGTTAAAAGTCTAGCATATTCTTGATTGACTCGGCTAATCAACAAATCTCTTTGTCTTGTTAAATTTGCCATATAATTTGTTTCTATCCGAAAATTCCACCGCCCGTCAACTTTTATTCTGTCTAGCTTCGTTCGCCAACTTTTTATCTTATATCGTTTAGCAAATTGTTTTAGAATTTTTCGTCGGTCTCGTTTGCCAGCAAATTTATCTCGCCAAGTTTTATAATAGGCGGTTTTAAATTCCGATTCGTTATACAACATTATAAATGTAACCACCGGAGCCGCCACTAGAATCAAAAGTACAAACATCGTCACTGGATTATTAAAAAAATTAAGTACTATTAAAATTCCGCCAATTAGCAAAGAAATTACAGCAGTCGTAATTGTCGCGAAAAACGTATTAAAATCTTGTTCATGTTTTTCAAAATTACCGTAAATCTCAAAATGACCATCACTATTTTTAGACATTATTATTCTTTCACTACTTTTATATTTACAGTTCTTTTTTCTTCATCCGGCAAATTGCTGTCGCAAACGTATTCTTCATTTTCATTCATATCATTCGGCGGCATCCCAGCTTTTCCAACTGTTTCAATTTTATCTTTCGGAATACCGAAATCAACTAAAATATTTTTTATTGTCTCCGCTCTCGCTAAGCCAAGTTCTCCATTATCGTAGCCGCAATGCGCAATATATCCGATCACTCGTAATTTGACTCCATTATCAGCATTAAAACGTTTTGCAAACGATTTAATATTTTCTTTTGCTTCATCCGTATTTACTAAAGTCGCTTGATCGGGATTAAATTTCGCCACACGTTCAGTTGCCTTGAATATATCTCCCGCTTTCAACTCATCAACATAAGTCGGGCTTACACTATATTGCGAATCCACAGATTTAGCATCAGCCGAAATATCGCTTGCATAAAATTTCACATCTCCCACACCTAAATACTTTAACGCCACTTGATAAATTTCTTTCGTGTCTTCTTTATATCTACTCATATTCGGTTGTGGAGAAGTCACTTCGCCGATATTATACCAATAAATTTTTACTCCGTTTAGCATTCCTTTTCTTATGTCTTTACTATTCGAAACCAAATTCGTGATATCATCAGAATTCGATCTATAACGAGCAATCAAATCATCCGATGCAAAATTCAACACCCCAGAATCGCTATACCCTGAACCGACCACAACGATCACCGGATTTTTAGCACTATCATCAATCAAGCTTTTAGCTTTTAGAATCGCTCCTAGGTAATCTGCGCCCGCCTCGGATGGCGATTCTTTTATTGCCCCGCTTAATTCCTTACTAAGTTTTTTCAATTCGTTATTCGACGCCCGAATATTTTGTTTTACGCTATATTTATTTTTATATTCTATCGTGTAACTACTTTTTGCAGCAGACACAATATGAAC
>CAVFNU010000099.1:0-3326 GCA_963624235.1 bacterium
CCGTGATTTTCTCTGCCAAAACTTTCGCCGAACTATTTTCCTTATTCACCATAGCTACGCTCGATTTCTCCGCCATTTACATCGTCTATTTGCTCCGTCGCGTCCGGATTCAACTCTTTTACCACTTCAACCAATCTCGCCGTTACCTCCTCAATTTTTCCAGTTCCATCAACTCGCCGTACCGGAATTCCTGTTTTCTCAAACAATTCAAGAATCGGACGACTACTCTCCTCAAAAATTTCGAACCTTCGTTCAATGCTCTCACGTTCTTTATCATCATCTCGTCCACGTAAAGCCAACCGCTTAAGCAACTCCTCTTTCGGCACTTCCAAAACAATCGTCCCGTCAATTTTCTCCGCCATATTCTCCACAATATATTTTGCCTGTGCCTCACTCCGCGGATAACCGTCCAAAATTACATCAAAGCCCTCATCTTCCGCCTTCGCAATCTGGGAATTCATCAGTTCAATCACATCTTCATCCGGAATCAACCCTCCAACATCCGTTATTTCCTTATATTTTTCTGTTCGCCGAATTGCTTCACCAACCGACATCCATCTCCAACCAAAAATCTCCGACAACGCTTTTCCTTGAGTTCCTTTTCCTGAACCTGCCAAACCAAGTAATGAAATCATTTCTTCTCCTTTTCTTCTATCATTTTACCACATTTCTAAAAAAATCTCCCCTTGTTGGGGAGATTTTTTATTTAAGTCCTAATTTGATCCGCTCGGTTTTTTCCGCCTTACGTCGTTCACGGATAATTGCCTTCAAACGTCGTTCGCGTTTCGAAATCGGTTTCGAAAACCGCATTTGCGACTTTTTAAGCGGCATCATCCCGCTTTGTAGAACTTTTCGGTTAAAGCGTCGAATAATATTCTCATTCGCCTCACCTTGGTCTTTTCGTGTAACTTTTATAGCCATATTAATTCCATTATATCACACTCTGTTATTTTTTCAAGGCTTTTTGAAGTGGCGGAACCGACGAGACTCGAACTCGCGACCTCTGCCGTGACAGGGCAGCGCTCTAACCAACTGAGCTACGATTCCGTATTTTTATTATATCGCATTTATCTTAAAAGTGCAACCAATAAAAACCAAACCCCACATTTTCATTATATCACGCTTTCGTCAAAAAGTCAATTCCACCCCTAAAAAGCCGATTCTCAGACCCCTACACCCCCGGGATTTTGAATGCCCCCGGATCCGCCGCTTGCGCTCCATAAACCTGATCTTGCATCGAAGGTTGTGAACCTAGTGAAGTCAACGTCGGCTCCACTACTGGCGTTGCCGGCGCAATCGGCTCGACCGCGCCTACGCCCGTCGGCATGCTTCCATTCATATCAATCGGTGGTGCTGGCGGTGGTGGCAATACCGCTTCCCCCGGCATCGGCATGTAATTTATCTCCGGCACTCCATTAATCTCCGGATTAGTCGGCACTATCGGCGCACCCGATGCCGCCGGGTTTGTGCTCACAGCAGAGCTAACATCAGCCGGATTTGTGCTCACAGCAGAGCTAGCATCAGCCGGGCTTAAATTGACCGTCTGGCTCGAAGCTCCTCCATCCACACTCGCCAAAGCATCTTCTAGCATTTGGCCATACTTATTAACATCATTCATAGTCGCATCTGCTCCACCCATATCACTCGGCGGCTGAATCACTTTTTCTGGACGCTCGCTTACAAAACCCTCCGTTTCCGTATTGTTCGTATCATTCGTGTCATTCACAGATGAACTATCGATATTCAATGGCTCCTGTGTCTTGTCCGGCACCGTCTCCGCACCCGCCGCTACAAGACTCGCTTCCGCTGCCTTCAAATCGTCGAGCAACGTCGATTTTTTCTCAGTCACAGTATCATCTACTTCTTTTGTCTCATCAACATCTTTTTCATTGCCATGTGCAATATCTAATTTCGTCGGATCGTCATCCATTCCTCTCGTCGCCATTATCGTCCCCGACATCGACAACAACTCATTTTCAATATCTGGCGTAATGTTCTTCGAAACTAATTGTTGATTCGCCCCTGATTCCATCAATCGCGAAGCAAGTTTCATCGTTTCTGGCGTCGTTTTCGCATTCGAAAATCGATTAGTCGCCGCCACGATCCCCGTCAAAAATGCCGTTGCCTCCTCTTTTTCGATCTTCACCTCACCCCTTATACTATACAGCATTTTCGCAATCATCTCCGAAACCGAACTCGCACTCTTGTCACTCCATTCAATCTCACCCAACTTCCCCGGATTTCCAGTTGTAATATTTACAATCACCGCATCATGCATAATTCGCCCATGTTCTCTCAAGGCTGAATCGAGATCTACCCCATTTGCCACATCGAGCGCCAAAACTAAGTCAACATTATAATCACCATATGAAAACTCCAAATCATTTTCTGCAATTTTCGTTTTATACGGTGTAATATAAATTTTCACATAATCACCATCAAGTTTATAACGCAAATGGTCCGCCTTATCTTTATTCAGAGCAATCACAAAATCTTGCAATGTATCAACCGAAGATTCGAAAGTTTCTTCCGGCTTCAAAAATTGTAATGCGTTCGGCGTTGCACCTGAATAAATCGCCGTCGCACGTTTACCTAACTTATCCAAATAAAGCGAAATCCCAATCGCCGCCGCCATTTCATCAACCGACGGGTCCGAAGACAAAGCTACTAAAACATTATGTGACTCGCCGATTTTTCGCACCACTTCAGCTACAATTTCCGTCGTATCGACTGTTGGGGCTTCCGTAGTCGCTGCCGTAGCAATAGTCGCAGTCGCATTTGCCGCCACGGTTGCAGGATTTTCCACCGTTGGACTTGTCGGCGTCGTCGGTGCTGTCGGTGCTGTCGGTGCAGCCGACTCAATCACCGGACTCGGCGCTGGCGCTTCTGGCACCCCAACATCAGGCGTGTTCACCGTAGGTAAACTCGGCACGCCCGTGGAACTTACTGGAGTAGTTGTTGCACTACTTTCGTCAGGCATATTTTTCCTTTCTAATTAAATATTACCATAAGCTTTGAAAAAATACAACATTTCTCTCTTTACTTTTCCAGAGAAAAGGGTTATAATAATAAGAAGTCATTAATTTTTAACTAAATAGGAAGAAAATGCCGATTATCAAATCTGCCAAAAAGGCTGCCCGGCAAGCTATTAAACGAACCGAGCATAACAAGGAAATCAAAAAAGACATTAAAGCCGCTTTGAAAGCTTTTAAGTCTAACCCTACTGCTGCGACTCTGGCTAAAATTCAGTCCGAATATGACAAAGCCGCGAAAAAGAACTTGATTAAAAAGAACACCGCTTCGCGTCGCAAAGCGAAAGTTTACGA
>CAVFNU010000100.1:0-3355 GCA_963624235.1 bacterium
GTTGTAGTGTCACCATTATCAGTGGTAGTGGTATATGCTGTTGTGCCATTAGTCCCGCCACCTTTAGTCGTTCCGGTGCCGGAATATTTCGGATTCGTAGTGCTGTTGTCGTTCGGAGTGACTGGGTTGTCCGGAGTAATCGGATTATCGTCGTCAACTACACCAGAGACAACGCTAATGACAACCGAACCAGAATAAGTCCCGGTAGTTTGGGTAGCGTCGGCTTTAGCTCCAAAATAAATGTCCTCCGTTGCGGTGCTAGCAGTGCTAGTACTACTTAAGACTGTAATAGGAGTAGCGCTAGTACTTACTAGCGGATGGTAGGTGCTATTTTCGTTTCCGGTGCTAGTCTCGCCATCAGAGGTGCCCAAAGAATAGCCCCAATGATTCGAGGGGAAGCTTGAACGCGCAGAATCGGCGGTAAGCGTCGGTAAAGTTTTTGAACTACTACGTGTATTTATTAAGTTTGTCGTGTTGTTGCTTGTATACATCGAAGCGGTAAAGCCGTTTGCGTTCGTAGATGATACTTTTAAATTAACGGTATTACGCAAAAAAGTGTTTATAGCTCCGCTAGAGCTATTATTCGGCGTAGTGATCGAAACTGAAAGACTTTCGGCAATATTGACTTTAAAGGTCGTCTTAGCATCAGCTAGCACTTGACTTGCAACAAAATTACTCGCACAAATACCAGCCGTAGCCGACAAAATGCTCACAAAACATACGATGACCTTCATTTTTGTTTTAGGCATACTTTTATTATAGCATAATCGCTTTGGTTCCGTGTAGCTGTTTTTTTTAGAAAATTTCCTTTTCATTTTTATGTGTGACCTTTATATTATTAATAATAGCACAAGCGCGAAGTAACGTAAACCCTATTAAGCTAAAAAATAAATTCTGGAAAGCTATGGAAAAAAGTTATGGTTTAGATTATAATATATAGTAATTATTGCTTAAAAGTGGAGCGTAATATATGGCAGAAAAAAATAAATCAGAAATCACCGATGCGGACTTGCGGGCAGCTTTTGTCGAAGAAGCGACGGGGAAAGAGCAGAAAATGTCGTACGGGAAAACCAAAAACGAGAAGCGGGATCGGATTTTTAAAATCGTCGGCGGAGTAAGCTTTGTCGGCGGAATCGGTTGTCTTCTGGTCGCATTTTTAGCTTTAGGAAATAATAGTGAGGCTTTAAATTTTCCGACGATTCCATCGAAAGTGAGCGAGACGACGGAATATAGTGCGTTGACTGGTGAACCGTTAGCTGACGGAAAAACTAAAAATGCGCCGACTTATTGTATTCAAACCCCGAACGGAACGGATGGCGCGCGTCCGCAGGCGGGCCTAAATGAAGCTGGGGTAGTGTTCGAGGCAATTGCGGAAGCGGGCATCACTCGCTTCGCGGCGATTTATCAAGATCCATCTTCGGCAATCATCGGTCCGATTCGGTCGCTGAGAACTTATTATCTCGAATGGGATACGCCTTTTGACTGCACGATTGTGCACGCTGGTGGTTCAAGCGACGCACTGACGGCGGTAGCAAATGGCTACAGCGACCTATCCGAAGATTATCAATATATGTATCGAGGAACTTATGGCTCGAGACTGTGGAATAATTTATTCACTACATCGAATTATCTGAAACAATATAGTGCCGACCATGATAACAACAGTTCGGACGTGAAAGGTTTTGCGCGATTAACACCGGAGGAGTCGGAACAGGAGCGAGTGGGTAAAACGGCGACTGAAAAATTAGTCATCACCGAGCCGACCGATGAGAATACATCCGAAGTTAGCGTGCCGGTCGGATCGATCGCTTTGAGGCTGGGTAGCTGGAAAGATTATAACGTAATTTATAAATATAATGTTGAAGACAATACTTATTTGCGTAGTTATGAAAGCGGATCCGCACACGAAGTTTATAATTGTCCAGCAAGCGACCTCGGTGAGAAAAATCCGGAAGATGTTTGTAGCTTAACTCAAGTTGCGCCTTCGGTAGTAGTAGCAATGGTGGTTCAGGAGTCGAAGGCCTCCGATAATTATCACGAGAATATCACCACGATCGGCTCAGGCGACGTTTATATTTTTCAAAATGGCGCCGTTACAGAGGGGACTTGGAAAAAGTCTTCAAAAGACGAACAAATTAAATTCACCGATGAAAAAGGGAACGAAATTAAGCTCGCCCCAGGACAAACTTTCGTCACGGCAGTGCCGAACTACGGAAGTGTTGACTTTTAGAACAAGCTGTGCTACAATAGAGGTGTGGACCTAACCCCCCTTGGGTCCACACTTGGTCTTTAGACAATTTTATATTGGTATGTGGTCTCGTCGTCTAGTGGTCCAGGACTCCTGGTTCTCATCCAGGCAATCGCGGGTTCGAATCCCGCCGAGATCACCATTTTTTTTAGGATTTGAACCCGCAGGGTTCGCCCGCCGAAGGCGGATAGCGAGCTTTAGCGAGCGTCATCCCGCCGAGATCATCATTTTTTATGTTATAATTACAGATATGAGTAAGTTACCGATCGTAGCGTTAATTGGCCAGACAAATGCCGGTAAATCGAGCATCTTAAATCGGATGGCGCGAAAAAATATCGCAATTGTGGCGCGTGAAGAAGGGACAACGCGCGATAATGTGGTAACGAAAATCGACAACCAGTTTATTTTAGTCGACACGGCGGGCCTAAAAGATCCGTCGGACGACTTTGAAGCTTCGATTCAAGATCAAATTCTCGACGCAATTGAGAGCGCGGACGTGATTTTAGTAACGCTAGATTCCGCGAAATATTTCGATCATCGTGATGCAAAAATCGCGAAAAGCGCGCTTCGATCGGGAAAGCCAGTTTATTTAATCTTGAATAAGTGTGATCTTGGCGAATCTCTGTCGATTGAGAACTTCCGAGCACTCGGGATTGCGCCAGAGCGGACTTTTTATGTTTCGGCGACAACTGGGCAGGGAATGAGCGCTTTTAAGAGGCAGTTGGAAGACAGTTTTTCTCGGGTCGGGGTTCCTCGCGCCCGTCTTCACGGGGCTCGGACCCCTTATTCCTCGGCAGCAGCCTCCGGACTCCCTCGAAAAACGTCTTCTCAACTGCCATCAGATGACACTCAGCCAGAAACAAATCCAAGAAAAATCATATCCCAATTGCCAACAAAAACATCCTCTCAACCGCCACTCAAAATCGCTCTGATCGGACGGCCGAATGTAGGAAAATCCAGTTTATTTAACGCTCTCGGTAAAAAACAACAGGCGATCGTCTCGAGTCGACAAGGGACAACTCGCGACATTAATCGCGTTAATGTGAAATTTAAGGGACGAGAACTGGAAATCTTAGACACGGCGGGGTTACGCCGACCGGGCAAACG
>CAVFNU010000101.1:0-2666 GCA_963624235.1 bacterium
AGTTAGGTGCGCGGTTTTTGCAACGAGGTCGGGAGCGTATTGTTCGACAGATTTCAAAACGACTTTCATGTATTCGAGTTGTTCATTCCCTGTGATGATAACGGATTTGTCAAAATGATAATCTTGCCATTTAGTAAAAATCAGGCCAACGTCTTTGGCTTCGTAGGTCGGGACGCCTTCGTTATTAATAAAGACGCGGGTGTGGAGACCGTATTTTTCGCCGTTGAAAACGACCGCGCCGTTTGATTTTTCATAGACTCCGGCTTTTAATTGTTCCTCGACGGTTTTTAGTCCCAACGCGGCGACGGTGGATTCGGGGTAATATTTGTCGAATTTGAGACCGATGCTGGCGTAAAAATTATTAAAATATTCGTAGGAAAGTTCGCGACCGCGCCAGTAGAGGTCGGCGAGGGGAGAACCGTGTTCGTCGCTCGCGTTGATTTGATAAATTTTTTTGTTCAGTTTCGTGATTTCGGCTTTGGCCGCGGGGTCGTCTTCGTAGCTGGCGGTGCCCGCGATATAACATTTTGCAATGTCTTCGATAATTAAATTATCTAGGTCGTTTTCGGCGGATTTTTGCAGGAGTGCATACATGGTTTTTGCGACGTGCAGACCGACGTCGCCACCGAAATTGGCACGAACGACTTTAGCGCCGGCATATTCGAAAAGCCGACTAATCGCGTCGCCGACGACAGAAGTGTATAAATGCCCGACGTGAAGGACCTTGAAGGGGTTCGGATCGGAAAATTCACAGATAATGGTTTTGTTTTGATATTCGTCCCATGATATATTTTTAGCGAAATTTTGAGCAAAATCAGCGATTTTCGCGGAAAAATATTCATTTGGTAAATTAAAATTCAAAAATCCAGGTGCAGTGATCTTAATTTCGATGGTAAGATTTTTATTAGCTTCGAGCGCGGTTTTTAATTCCTTGGCGATTTGCATCGGGTTTTGATGAAGCTCTTTAGCGAGTTTTAGAGGTGCGTTCGTAGAATAATCAGCGTCGATATTTTCGGGCGCGGGGGTAATCTCCGGCTCAAAATCAAGACCAAAGTGATCTTTAATCGCAGCTTTCAAAGAATCTCTACATTCTTCCATGAAACAATTATACCATACAGGGGCGAAAATGCGAAACCTTGAACTTTGCTCTTGAAAACTGGGAGCGTTTGTGGCATAATGGGGGTAGTTGCGGGTATCGTATAACGGCTATTATGTATCCTTCCCAAGGATGAGATTGGAGTCCGACTCTCCATACCCGCACCAAAATGAGGGTTTCGCCCTTGTTTTTTGTTTTGTGAGAACTTAGGTTCTTAGCGGGAAAAATTATTCGGAAGTATCGTTCTCTTCCGAAGAATCAAGAGTGATGTATTCGGAGATTTTGTTGTCGGTGGAAAGTTTGTCGAAACGTCCTGAAAATTCAGAAAATGGGATGCGGATGGAGACGAAGTTGACCTGAGTGTCGTTTTTGCTGACGAGTTTGACAAAATAATAACCGTCACCGCTCATGGAAGTGAATTTTCCGCTGCTTTCACCAGGTTCGAGTTTCGCAGCTTCGGAAGCGCGACCGCCGTCGATGTTTTTGTTGTCAACCAACCCGCCGGTTTCCTGATAAATAATTTGTTCACCGAGTTCTTCGGCGACAGCTTGATAATCATTCCCATTTTCGGCGAGAAGTTTTTCGACTTTGTCGGCGGTTTTGTTAGCTTCGCTATCGATCGCAACCTCGACTTTAGATTTTATCAACGAAAGATAAAGCATCCGCTCATATTCGCTTTTATTCAAACCGAAGTTATCGTTGATGATTTTGATGAAACTTTCTTCGCTACGTTCGACGCCGCCGAGGTTAAGATGACGGTTAAATTCGGTAGTTATTTCTTCGTCGGAAACGGAGAGGTTGAGTTCTTCCGCGAGTTTCAGAGCAAAAGTATATTCTTCGGCTTCGGAGAGCGCGGAACGTTTATATTCAGAACGAAGACGTTCGAGCGATTCGGCATCGAATTGGCTGCCAGATTGGCGTTCGATCGAGGTCATACTGCTGCGATAAAGCATCAGATAATCGGAAAAACGGACGTCTTTCGAATCGACAGTCGCGACCGGAACTGGGAAAATTTTAGTAACGCGGAAAAGCAATTCGTCAGTCATATTGAAACGATAAAGTGCAAGCCAACCGCTAACAACCACCATCGCGAGAATCACAACAGTAATAAGAATGGTGTTGATGACGATTCGATGATGCGTCCATTGCAGAGGATATTTGAACTTTCGACCCCGGCTTAGAACTTCTTCACGCCGTTCGTCAACTTTTTCCTTTTCGGTTTTCTTGACATCTTTTTTCTTGAACACACCCATGATATAATTATTATATCAAATTTGGCCCGGTAGCTCAATGGATAGAGCAATTCCGTCCTAAGGAAGTGGTTGTGCGTTCGACTCGCACCCGGGTCACCATTGTTCCAGAAACGTTCTCTATGCGAGTCGTTCTTTGAATCGACTCGCACCCGGGTCACCATTAAGTTCCGCGCCTTCAGAGGGCGTTTTTTAGTTGGGAGTCGAACCTTCGGTGCGACTCGCACCCGGGTCACCATTAAGTTCCGCGCCTTCAGAGGGCAGGCGACAAAAAGCTTGCATTTTTACCGCGTTCGTGCTATAATGAAAGTATATTCCGA
>CAVFNU010000102.1:0-3250 GCA_963624235.1 bacterium
GTGCGCTGTTTCGGAAATGATGTGCGATTAGTGACGGCGATCGACCGCTTTAGCGATGTAACGAATTGGGCAGTAAATAAAACGACTAAAAATAAAACGCCTTAATTTAAACACCACAAATTCATTTTTTATGTTATAATTATGTTATGCACCTGTGGTGGAATTGGTAGACACGCTACCTTGAGGTGGTAGTGGCCGTTTTAGGCTGTGCTAGTTCGAGTCTAGTCAGGTGCACCAAGGTTTAGCACCCCCATAAAATCGCG
Source organism: bacterium (assembly GCA_963624235.1). Taxonomy (GTDB): domain Bacteria; phylum Patescibacteriota; class Saccharimonadia; order Saccharimonadales; family Saccharimonadaceae; genus Nanosyncoccus. The sequence continues at coordinate 264 of CAVFNU010000102.1, forward strand.
GGGGATTTTTGTGGGATATTTTGAATAAAACTAACATAAGTATGATATAATAAAGAGAATAAAGGAGGCGAATGAAACGAAATATTGTTGCGATGTTGCTGGTGGGAGTAATGGCGGTGTTGGGAATTAGCACTTTAACGACGAACTTGAATACTTATGCTGAAGAGAATTCGGAAAATGATAATGCAGAGGCGAAGACAGGCTTAACTTTGAAACCATTAAATAAAACTTTTCAGATTTCTTCGAATTCTTCTTACGACGGAGAAATAAGTGTCACGAATGATGGTAGCGAAGCAACAAAAATAAAGGTTTATGCCTCGCCTTATTCTTTCGTATATTCCGAAGACGAAGACACTTATAAATTAGGTTTTAATAACGAAACGAATTTTACACAAATATCGCGCTGGATCACGATTGAAGATAAAAATGGGAATTATACCGCTGAACCGACTTTTGATGTTGCGGCTGGCGAAACCCTAGAGGTCAAATATCGCATTAGCACGCCGAACAGCATCCCGGCCGGCGGACAATATGCAGTGATTTTTGCGCAAACTGTCGGGAGTAATACTAACGCTAGCGGGATTCAAACCGAAGTTAGCGCCGGAATGGTGATTTATGGGCATTCGACAGAGGGCGAAACCATAATTTCAGCCGCAATTTCTAACAGTGAAATCGGTCAAGGTTTTGAAGAGCAAACCGACAATCATAACTTTTATGGTTCCGCGAAAATCAAAAATGATGGAAATGTGGACTTTTTTGCAAAAGGGAAACTCAAGGTCGAGCCGATTATTGGTTTTAGTTCTTACGAGACCCCGGACAGTGAGTCCTCACTTTCGGTAATCCCGGAGTCGGAGCGCGTACTTGCGGACGAATGGACCGAAACGCCAAGTTTCGGGATTTATAAAGTTACTTGGGCTGTTTCGGCGGGAGACGAGAGCAATGTTGTTGAACGTGTTTTCTTTCTGATCCCGCCAGCAGCAACAATTATTACCATAATCGTCTTGACAATTATGATAATATTGATTATAATAGGGGTACGGAAGCGTAAAGAACGCCGTTCCCGCTTGGCGGTATAGGCGAAAATCTTACAAAGCCGAAACAAACATCAAAAATAAAAAAGTGAGTGTAGGGTATGAAAAAAACACACAAGAAAATACTCGGGATTTTCGGGTTGATAATAGTTGCGACGATTACGGCGGTTGCAGCTTTTATGCCGACTCCGGCGACCCAAGCGGTCTCCTCGGTAACCGATGAAATCACCGTGAGAGTAATAGATTCGGTACCAGAAATAACCATTAGCGGTATCGAAAACGGGACAATTGTAGTCTCGCCGGAACAAACTTTTAATGTCCACTATCGAAACACTGCTGATGTTAAGGTCACTGTGGTTTTCACGAACGTGGCGGGCACTAAAACTACCTATTTATTAGACGAGTTTGATGCCGATTATAACGAGGGCGAAAAGTCCTACACTATTCCGAGTTATGGTTATGGTACTTATCAAGTAAATGTCCGTGGCGAGGGTCACGAAGGTGCTTGGGATAGCGATGCGGTTGAATATTATTACTATGCGGCCTATGCGGAAGTAGTGGACGAGAACGGAAAGAAATATGTCGATGTCTATTACGACTCCGAAGCAGAAGGCGAAGATAAGGTCGACAAAATCGAGATAAGAGTTTATGACGAAAACGGAAACGAAGTGTCGTTTTCGCCACTAGTAGTGACGACTCCGGCGGATCGGATTGAATTACCATTCGAAGAATATGGATTGCCAGATGGCACATATACGGTCAAAGTCATTGCTTATAATCAAGACGGGGAACAACTCGGGGCGCCGTATATTTTCACAGTGGTTTACAAATCTGCAAGTACAGTAGAAGTTCCAGATACCGGCGGATTACTCCAAAACACTAACATCTCGAAAACTGACTATTTAGTAGCGGGGTTAATCACTTTCGGATTAACCGCGATAGCAGGAGTATTATTTATTCTTCGACGCGAGCGTAAGAAAAACTAAACGTGAATAACATAAAACGGGGAATTAGGAATTAAAATCATACCTTACTAAAAAATTGAGCGCTTCTAACTGCGAGGGCGCTCAATTTTTAATTACCCGAAATAATTATTCAGTAACACCGAGTTCGATTCGTTTGAATTGACGAACGGTGATGTTTTCGCCAGTTTTCGCGATTGCTTCTTTAATGAACTGTTCGACGGTTTTCGAATCGTCTAAAATGTAAGATTGGTTCATTAAGACTTTATCCGCAAAAGCTTTTTTCATTTGGCCTTCGAGGATTTGATCTTTCATATTCTCAGGGCCTTTAAAATTACTTTCGAGCTCTTTCATTTTTGCTTTACGATCGGCTTCCGGAATATCCGCTTCGGAAACATAGAGCGGGTTCATCGAAGCGACTTGCATCGCGATTTGATGGACGAGAGTCTTGAATTCGTCAGTTTTCGCGACAAATGAAGTTTCGCAGTTTACTTCCACGATCGCGCCCAATCGGCCGTCGTGAATGTAGGCATCGATCAGGCCTTCGCGCGTTTCGCGGTCGCCACGCTTTTCGGCCTTAGTCAAACCTTTCTTGCGCATCGCAGCGAGAGCCTTATCAAAATCGCCTTTTGCTTCGACTAATGCTTTTTTCGCGTCGGTCAAACCAGCGCCCGAGAGTTCTTTGAGTTTTTTAATTAAATCAATCGAGATTTCAACTTTAATTTCTGCCATTTTGCCTCCTATTTTTTACCTTCTTTAATTGCCTCGATGACGTAGTCGAGGATTAATTTTGTTGCCTTGATCGAATCATCATTCGCTGGAATAACGTAATCAATCGGAGTCGGGTCAACATTAGTGTCAACCAATGCAAATACTGGAATTTTTAAGATATTCGCTTCTTTGATCGCGTTCTTTTCTTCGTTCGCATCCACGACAAATATCGCCGCCGGCTGTTCGGTCATATCTTTAATCCCACCATAGCGCTCGTTCAAAG
>CAVFNU010000103.1:0-2379 GCA_963624235.1 bacterium
CTCTTCTCCTCACCAGCATAGGCGACCAGAGCGTTGTCCTCATCTAAAAAGTCTTCGTTGAGGTTGGTGGTGTTGGTGAAGTTGTAGGGAACTGCAACAGAAATTTTGTTCGACTCCTTAGCATTAGTATTAATATTAGCAGTAAAACCTTCTCCTTTTTTATAATCGCCATACCAAAGATCTCCCGGATTTTCCGAATAATCAAAACTAACTTCCTGCGGAGTAGTTTTCGTGCTATTTACATGATTGGTTGCAGCGACAGCATAAAATTCATTTCCAGAATCCTGCTTATCTACATCATAAAAATCGTAACCTTTATATTCATTAGCCTTACCAATTTCTCCGCTGACTTCTCGTTCAGAAAAAGTATTTTTGTTATTTTCTAAATAAATAGAAAACGCGTTATTCCAATCAAACCCAGCGTTAGCGTTCAAGAATTCTCGAACAGTCATGTTGCTATTTTTAGACTCTCCACTATTTATCCGTGCCTTCTCGGTAATGCGACCCGTAGTTGATTGATAAGTTGGGACATATGATCCTCGAAAATAAATTTTATCTTCCGGCTTAGCATAAATCATGTTTTTAGTCCAATTTTCTTCAGCCAAATCCTTACTGTTAAATAGTTTTGAAACGCTTTCCAAAATAATCGCAGGAGAATATTCTTTCCCTTCGTGTTTTGTTTCATTATCATAATAGGCCACGCTCTTTAAGGCGGAAAGATCGATCGAAGAATCATAAGATCCAGTAGCATAAACACAAGCGCGCGTATCCGTCCGTTCTAAATTCGGATCGCTCGGAGAAACTTTATTACTAAAGTTAAGCGCACTACAAACGATTTCTCCAGTCTTGACCGTAGCTTCCTCAGACCAATAGTCACATCTATCATTGCATTCATACTGACCATCAGGCCAAGAACCGCTTGCTCCATAGTCTCGAATGAAATAATGTGAACTGTAATTCCCACTGCTATTTTGCTTCTTTCGTACTCCATGCCAAAATTGGACCTTACAACCATCATCACACTCATCTCCATCAATCTTCAAATAAACCGTATTGTCGTCAATGCTTTTGTTATTAGACGTCCAGTCAGTATCCGCAAATTTATCCTTACTTTCCCCATCACTCGTAACTCTCACATACGAGAACCCCTCGTATTCGGTAGCCATTTTCACACGCACCGTTAATGTCGAGTCATCAGAGTAACAAGCACCATTTCCCCAATACGGTACTTGACCTTGGAAGCATCGGAAAGCTTGGAGGACAACTGTATATTTTCGATAATCACCCTCATTTTCATAATTATTCCCCTCTTCTTTTATTAACTCATCAACGTTCAACCAAGCTTCAACATAATTAGACTGTATTGCTGAGGTGTATCTAGAATTCCCCCATCGCCACAGTTCAGACGGAACACTAAGCGGTGCATAGGATTCATAACCATCAGCCGTATACCAAATAGTATCATTCTCCTTCACAAATTTTATATACGTAGCATATGCATCACCACCACCGATAATCGCTCCATGCAAAGCCACACTAACTGAACCACTACCAGGCACCCAATCATCAACAACCACTTCCGTTGAGATACTATAAGTGTCCCAATCGTCACTAATCCACATAGCCCCACGAGCACCATCACCGCTTTGAGCACAAGCATAACTTAACGCATCGTTTTCCCATGCATCGATCGGACACGATGCAGCATAAGTTTTCGAACAAAAAAAGCACCCGCTAAAAACAACCGCTATAAACACAAAGAAAGATAAACGTTTTATCATTTTACCATGCCCCATCCACATCCATCCCTCGTTCTTTCGCTATTTCCCGATATTCATCTGCTTTTTCTTCACTCCCAAAGCCAAATTCAAAACTGTAAATTAACCATGCCGTCTCAGCACTAGGATAAGTTTCTTCGGCTTTATAAGCGTCTGCGAGAATCGCATCGTACAGAGCCTCGCATTGTTCGACACAACGAACATAAGTTCCCTTCGACTTTTCCATGTACAACTCTGCTTTTTCTTCTGCCGTTTCGGCATTTTTTATTTTTTCTTCCATCTCATTTGCGTATTCTGCCAACGATTCTTCTTCGGATTTCTCTATATCACCATTATCTCCTTCATTCACAACTTCCTCAACGCCAGTTGTTTGTTTACTGCCATCTTTTGTCCAATTCAAATTTATTGCTGCAATTATTCCACCTATCACCACTATTAAAACACACAACCCCGCCAAAACCCCCATCAAAATCTTTCGCTCTCGTTTTTCGTCGAGACCGTTTTCAGAACTTCGCTTTACCTCCGAGCTCTGGCCATCCTCCATATTCCTATTATAACATAATCATTTTACAAACTACAAATTTCAATCTACAAATACTTC
>CAVFNU010000104.1:0-8195 GCA_963624235.1 bacterium
CGGGAAATTTCGCAAAAATTCTGTCGGCAAAAAATGCGGAGAAAAGTTTTTTTAACGGCGAGGGCGATGTGCCGAGTGCGCAGTGGTCGGACACGGACACGGCTTCGATGAGGCAGCTGGTCGAAACTTATGGTGATCTTGCTTATCAACTCGGCGAGGCGGTGGGGGCGCCGTGGATTGCGATTCTAGTTCAGATGCGCTACGAAGATCCAAATTCAGTTTGTGGAAAAAATAATTTTTGGGGAAATGGTTGTCCGCCAGGAACGGGTGCGGGTGGTGCTTCGAAACAAGGGGCGAACCTCGGTGAAGGCTTCGTTCAATACGCGGAAACTTTAACGAACGGGATGCACGATCAGGCGCTCGGAATTTCCGATCCGAAAGAATATCTCGAGAAGATCGGGCCGACTTGGGTCCAGGGAAATGTTAATGGCGCGGGCTATGGTGCGATTGAGGCGATGAAAAAATCGGTGGATGCGTTGACGGAATTTGTTGAATCGGCGGAGGGGCAAGAAGTTGCGAGCGAGTTCGGGACTACGAGTGGAAATAATTTATGCCGTTGTTCGGGTGATACGACGGGAGCGAAATGGACGGATGGTTGGATTGAAGACGACTCGCTAACAGGGGTAAAAAAAGAGGATGTGAATGGAAAAGAAGATCTGAGCGAGCCGGTGAATGCGATGGGAAGTTATACGACGGACGACGGAAAACCGAATAAAATTCTCTTACACACGACCGAGGGGACGACGAATGGTTATGCAGCTTATCCAGCAGGGAATAAATATCCGGCGCATTTTACGGTGGATTTGAAGAAGAAGGAAACTTATCAACATTTTTCGATTTATCAACCGGCGCTGGCGATCAAAAATATGGATGCAGCGGGACCGATTCAGATCGAAATCGTCGGTTTTAGTGATGATACGAGCGCGGGCTATAATGCGAATTATGACGTGAAAAACTTTACGGATGAGGATTGGGACTATCTTGCGACTTTGCTTCGGGCGATTTCAGAGGAGACCGATATTCCGCTGACTTCTTCGTTGAGTTGGGGCGTGATGGCGGGGCGACTAAACGCAGAAGATTTCTTGAATTATGAAGGGATTTTAGGGCATCAACACGCGACCGATAATGATCATAGCGACCCGGGGAACATTTGGAGTTATATCGAAGCGGCGATTGAACGCGGTGGCGGTTATGATGCGGCTTGTTCGACGGGCGGAAATGGCGATATTAATGCGACGGCGCTGGAATTGGCATGGCCGGCGAGTGAATATGGGAAACACAGTTGGAATGATCCGAACGATGCTTATGCGAATGCCTTGATAGAAACAGGGGTGAATAAGTTGGGCGATGCTTGTTCGATGGCGGGCGGAAGTTGTGATGCGTTCGTGACGACGGTGATGCGTTATTCGGGTGCGGATGCGGACTTTTATTGTTGTGGCATTACGGGCGGAGCGACTTTGAATTATATTTTGTCGTCGGGGAAATATGAGGAAGTTGAAAATAGTCTCGAAAGTTTGGAGCCGGGTGATATTCGGATCGGGCCGAACCACATCGAGTTATATGTCGAAGTTAATGGCGAGCCAGCGATCGCTTCGGCTTCGCATTGTGAGCGGAGTGGGGATGTGGGAAATTATTATAATAACGATTTTAGGGCATTTAGGTTGAAAAAATGAAAAAGTTAAGAGTAATAGTCGTGGCAATGCTAACAAGTTTCGCGTTAATCGTGATCATTGCGGTGATTGCGACGGTGACAGCGACGAAAAAATTGGAAATTGTGAATTTAGATCAGATCGAAAGCGGATTGTCTAGCGCGGAAGTTAATGACCTCGAACGATATATCTGGGAAAGCTTACAGCGAACCGAGGGGCTCGACGAAACGAAAAATGAGGTGAAGGCTTTAATTCGGCCGAGTTCTTTCGTTAAGACCGAGAAGGATAATGTGCGATCGTTTGAATTTTTGGTGGATGTGGATGAATTTCGGGCGACTTATCGAGTTTCGTTTGCGTTGTATCGTCAGGAGGGTTTTTATGAGTCGCCGGTGATTGACTGTCCGGAGCCGGAAGAGATGAAATATGCGGAAACGACTTGTCGGGGTGAGAAAACTTCGGCGCTGTCGGTGACGGTGGGGAAATATTTGCCGTATTATTTAGAGTCGGCGAATGGCGAAACTGCGACGGTGACGAAAAAGACGGATGAGACGGGCGAATATCTCGACGCGCGGGTGAATAATTGTGGAAATGAGACAAAAGTCCCATTAATAACAGGGGAAATTGAGAAATGGGTCGAATCGCTCGGATACCGGGCAAGTGATTATCGCATAAAAGTGACGGAGGTTTGTGATGGCGAATTTTAGAAATGAGAATCTCGATTTACCGACGCGGAAGTTGCTAAAAAGAGCGGCGGTTGGGTTGGTCGGGGGGATTGTGACAGTTCTAGTGATTTTTCTCGGGATTATTCCGTTTTGTAAATATCTCGGAAAGCCGGCATATCTCGAGATTTTGGTGAATCCGACGGACGCGAAGGTGGAAATTGCGGGGATCGAGTATCGGAATGCGGTATATGAATTCGAGCCGGGGAGTTATACGGCGGAGATTTCGACTGGTGGAGCGCCAACAGAGGAAGTAACGCTGACTTTGGAGAGGAATCGGACGACGGGGCTGTATTTAGAGTGGTCAGAAGAGAAGGGAGAGTGGATTTATTATACGGCGGAGGAGCTAGAACACAAGAATTCGATCGGGGAGATTTTGTCGCTGAATTTGTCGGTGTGCGGGGAAAATGCGACACGGATGAATTGTGATGCGATTACGGTTGAGTATGCGGACGGGAAGTTGGTGATTTCGGGGCGAAAGGCGAAGTTGGACGAGAGCGGGCTCGAGGCGGTGAAAAATGGTTTGAGCGAAAAGGGTTATGATCTTGAAGGATATGAATATAGCTATAGTCAAAAAACAGATTAAGAGTTGATTTTTTTAGAGATAATCTCAAATTTTTATGAATGATTAGGGGGTGGGTTGAAAAAAATTGTTGTGTATGATAGAAAACTTCCAAGAAAATAATTGGGAGATAAAATGGAGGCGAAAGATTTTAATAATTGGATGAAGCTAAAAGCCGATTTGCATTATACTGGCATTTTCCGGAACATAAAGGAAGGCGATGTTTGGTGGTGTTCGATGGGAGAAAATGTAGGGATAGAAATTAACGGCAAGCAGAAACTATTTTTGCGTCCAGTGCTGGTTTTGAAAAAATTGAGTAAACATGGATTTTTAGGCGTACCGCTGACTTCGCAGTTTCATGAAGGGCTTTGGTATGTCGCCTTTGAATTCAAAAATAAAAAACAATATGCGGCACTAGCACAAATAAGAACTTTGAGCGTATATCGGCTATGTAGAAAAATGGGAGTAGTACCTGATTCTGATTTAAAAATGGTGAGAGACGGATTCAAAAAACTTTATTTTTGACAAAAAAATACTCCCTAGAGTAAACTAGGGATGGGCGGGTATTCCCGAATGATTCTATTTTAACGTAGACAGCCTCAAAAGTCAAGAGGGCAAAATTTAACAGATTAAGAGTTGATTTTCTCGGGGAAGTGTGCTATAATGGTAAAGATATATTAACTTTTAAGAGGAAAAGATATGAGTCGTATCGGAAAACAGCCCATCGATATTCCGGCGGGAGTGACAATCACGGTCGGCGACAAGGAAATTACTGTCGCAGGCCCGAAGGGGTCGCTCATTGTTCCGGTCCAGCCTAAAACTAAGGTAGCGATCGATGGCAATACGGCAACTGTCACCCGTGAGGATGACGAGCCGAAATCTCGAGCTTGGCACGGCTTGCAACGCGCACTTCTAAACAACGCGGTTGTTGGCGTAACGAAGGGATTCGAGAAAAAACTAGAAATTAACGGGGTCGGTTTTCGACTTTCCGGCGGTCCGCAGGAAATCGAAATGGCACTCGGATTTTCGCATCCGGTGAAATATAAAGCACCGGAGGGCATTACTTTAACCACTAATAAAATGGAAATCACCGTTTCGGGAATTGACAAACAAAAAGTGGGGCAGGTGGCAGCCGAAATTCGAGCTTTGAAGAAACCGGAACCGTATAAGGGCAAAGGTATTAAATATGCCGACGAAGTGATCCTTCGTAAGGCAGGAAAGGCGGGTAAATAATGAATAAGGCATTTAGAGCGAAACGAACGCGCGCTAAAATCCACGGCACAGCCGAAAAACCGCGCCTTTCGGTATTCATTTCAAACCGACACATTGTCGCGCAAATTATCGATGACGATAAAAAAGTGACCTTATGTTATGAAACGACGGTGGGGGCGAATATGAAGGGTACGATGAAAGAAAAAGCGGCGCTGGTCGGCGCAGAAATTGCGAAAAAAGCGAAAGCGAAGAAAATTAAAAAGGTCGTATTCGATCGGGGGGCGAAGTTATATGCGGGACGTCTGTCGGCATTGGCTGATGCGGCTCGAAAAGAAGGATTGGAGTTTTAATTATGGCGGAAACTGAGAAAAAAGCCCCGAAAGTAATTAACAAGTCCGGAACTTTGAAGATGGACGACAAAACGGCGGCGACAAAACAAACTCGCGATATTGCGGGGCGAAAAATGGAACGACGAGGACGTCGAGATCGCGTGAAAGCGGATGCGGGTCCGAAAGAGTTCGACGAAGTGACGATTTCGGTCGATCGCGTGTCGCGAACGGTGGCGGGCGGTCGTCGGATGCGCTTTAAGGCATTAGTTGCGATCGGCAATCATAAAAATAAAATCGGCATCGGCGTGGCGAAAGGTAACGACGTGACGACAGCGGTCGCGAAAGCTACGGCGAAGGCGAAAAAGACGATGATTACGTTCAATATGGACGGCGAAACGATTTGCCACGAGGTGCGAACGAAGGTGACTGGGGCGGATGTGTTGATGAAACCAGCAGCGCCAGGTACTGGGGTGATCGCCGGCGGAACGGTGCGAGCAATTATGGGACTTACTGGGGTGAAAAACCTGATTTCGAAATCGCTCGGCTCGACTAATAAAGTCAACATTGCTTATGCGGTAATCGAAGGTTTGAAACAACAAGTTCCTCGAAGCGAATGGACGGGGATGAAAAACGCGAAAACTGCGCCGAAGAAGGAGGACAAGTAATGAAATACAATGATTTAGTGGTTGAGAAAAACACTCGCTCGACGCGCAAAGGTCGTGGAATTGCGGCGGGGCAGGGAAAAACTGCGGGCCGCGGAACGAAGGGACAAAAATCCCGAACTGGTCATCGCAAGATGCCGGCGGGCTTTATGGGTGGACAGCGCGCGATTATGCAGGCAGTGCCAAAATTGAAAGGTTTTAAATCGATCCATCCGAAAGCGGAAGTGGTTTATACCGATCGGCTGAATGAACTTTCTGGGAAAGTCGATAACTTTGTGCTTGCGGAAGCGGCGATGGTTTCTTCGCCGTTTGTGAAAGTGAAAATCATCTCGCGGGGTGAAATTACTGCGAAAATCGAGCTTGAGACGCAATTTGCTTCGAAAACTGCGGTAGAAGCGATTAAAAAAGCTGGTGGGAGCTTTAAGAAAGTTCAGATTCCACAAAGGCAGAAAGCTGAAAAATAGTTAAAAAGTTAGAAATGACTTTTTAACGGCTTGGACTTGTTTGCTTGTAGTTTTTACAACATAAGTCAAGAAAAAGTCTCCTTACAATTGGGAGACTTTTTCGTTGTTAAGTTGTAAAAACTACGCAAACAAATCTGGTCTAAATCTCATTATGCCATTAAAAAGTCATTTCTAACTTTAATCTCATTATGTTTTCAAAAGCTACTTTTTATTTTTCTGAATCTTATTAGACCGTTAAAAAGTCATCTCTAACTTTCATTACGCCACCGAAAAAAATATTTTTGTGTTATAATTAACTTTATGAATGAGAAGGAGTTAAAAACAAGCCCGAAACAACGGTTTTTTATTATTTTGATTGCGATTTTGATGGTGGGGTCGATTGTTGCGGGGTATGCGGCGATCGTGATTAGTGGGAGCCAGAGTAGTACTTCTTCGACTAGTACGAGCGAGATTGATGAGGCAAAAATTGCAGAATATGAGACGGCTTATAACGAGGTAAAAGCGGAATTCACAGAGAAAACGAAGAATGATTTTGATCGTTTTATTAAATACAAATCGAAAGTGACGGCATTTAATGAAACGACGGCGAATGCGGACGGCGTGAAAGTCGAAGACGTCGAAGTCGGGACTGGAAAAGAAATCACCGAAGACGATACGAATTATTTGGCTTATTATGTCGGTTGGTGCGCGGACGAGTCGATTTTCGATTCTTCTTATAATGACAACGCGAGTCCGACCGGTTTTGAAAAGATTCTAGACGCATCGGTCGGGATGATCGAGGGATGGACGCTGGGGGTGGAAGGAATGAAGCTTGATGGAATTCGGGTTATTACGATTCCGGGTGAGTTGGCTTATGGCGATTCGATGGAAATTTGTGGTGGGACGAATAAACCGTTGAAATTTATGGTGATGGCGAAGGAAAAAACCGATGATTTAAGCGATTTATCGTCGAGACTTGACGAGGCATATTTACGATTACAATATGCGAATTATGGGATAGATTACGATTCAGTGAAAAATTCCAGTTCTTAATCCCCGACTGCTCGAGAATGAATTTGGACAGTGGCTAGCATAAAAAACATATACGACGAGGCGATTTGATATAAAAATTGCAGAATTTAAAAAGGTTATGGTATAATAGAAGACATGAAAAGGCATGCACGAAATAAAAAACAACTTTGGAGAATTTTTGGAGTTTTAACTGTCGGCATTATGGTCTTTGCGGGGGCGGGAGTTTTTACGAGGTCGGCTTTAGCGCTAACTTATCAATCGTCGATTGGGGTGAACTTTACGATCGAGCCGTCGATTTCGGTTTCGCTTTCTTCTTCGACGATTCATATTGATAACCTTGCGCCGGGAAATTCGGCGGATAGTAATGTAATCACGGTGAATGTTATTAGTGGGGCAGCGAATGGTTATAGTTTGAATAGTACCGTCGGAAATAGTACTTATAAAAATCGTGATCTGACTAATGAAGACGATAGTACCGCAAAATTCACGAGCGTGGATTTTGGGGCTAGTGTGGATTATACTGCTGGTGGAACAAACCTTACGGAGAAAAAATGGGGTTATACGTATTCCAAAGATGGAACAACTTGGAATAAGTATTCTGGACTGCCGCTTTATTCCGATGGGACTAATGTCGCGACGCTAATGACTGGGGCTGAGGCAACAAGCGCGTCGGGGGATTCGGTGCAGTTTAAAATCGCCGCGAAAGCCGCGACGGGGCAGGCCTTGGGAGAATATAAGAATGTAATTAACTTTGTCGCAGTGGCGGAGCCGGAAAAAACTTATTATATGCAGGATGTGGCGACTTGGGGTGAAACGCTTGCGGTTGGCGATACAGTGGAGGCGATAGATGACCGCGATGGGAAAAGCTATCTCGTCACGCGACTGGCGGATGATAATATTTGGATGACCCAGAATCTCGATCTCGATCTCGATTCTAACACGACTTACACCTCCGAAGACACAGATATCTCTAACGATTGGACTCCGAGCACCAGCACCTATGTTTCTTCCGATACGACTTGGAACGCCACTGAATCTACGCCGGAATCCTACGACCCGGGTGACTTATGTTGGAACGGGACGATTGATACCTCGAGCGGGACACTAGACACTATGACGACGAAATGTTCGGAGTCTAGCGCGAATAAACATTGGAGTGTTGGAAATTATTACAACTGGACCGCAGCAGTAGCGATGAATGATTCGAGCTCATATACAACTAAAGATACCGATGTGGATCAGTCTATCTGTCCGGCGGGCTGGCGGTTGCCGACTGTTAGCGATAATTATTCCTTCCAAAAGCTCTTAAATGAATCCGGATATTCGGTCTCGTCTGGCACCTCTGGAAGCATTCAGAGTGATCCCTTCTATTTCGTTTATGGTGGGTACTGGGATGGCTCGTCGGGCGACGTTGGCGGCTACGGCCTCTACTGGTCGTCAGTGGTGTACGCTTCGAGCCTCGCGTACGACTTGTACTTCGATGCCGATGGCGCTTTGAACCCCCAGAGCCTCGACAATCGCAACGGCGGCGCCTCGGTGCGCTGTGTAGCGCGTTAGAGGCTTTGCGGGGGCGGTTAGCGTTTCGTT
>CAVFNU010000105.1:0-4595 GCA_963624235.1 bacterium
GTATAGATAATCGTTCAGAATATCTTCTTCTTTGATTTTTAATAGCCCACATACATTCGTAACACTAAACTTGCCACTCCTGCGGAATACAGTACCAGCGTTGGCGCCATCCGTAGTCCAAGTTAAGCATTCGCCGTCGTACTTATACGTATTAATCTTGCCTAGCACTCCGTCATTCTCGGTCTGTGACGAATAAACCGGATAATCGCCGGCATTATCTTTTATGAAGTCTTTGGACATCACGGTGCCACGAGATATGTCGCAAATATCTTCAATTTTGGCAATATAGTAGCCAAAGATGTATTGGCGCAACTTAGCTAATCCTCTCTCTCTCTCTCTCTCTCGATGTCGTCGCCGACTACTGCGTCGAAGCTTAGAAGTCTGTCGCGATAATATTCGTATTGCTTTTGGCGTGCTTCGATTTCGGCTGGCAGCCCTATATTCAAATCGTTGCAGACGGCGTCGAAATTGTCTAGGACGTAAACTATGCGCTCTTGGATATTCTTTGTTGGTACTGGGATTTTCACACTTTTAATGTCGTTATTATAGATTCTCGCAATGGTTCCGCCCGACGAAACTCGCCAAGGCTTCGTTTGGTAAAAATAGTAGAGATACCTATTCGTTACCTTTTCTTCGTCATTGTCTATCCAGACTATATTCGAGTCTTGAAAATATGCCGGCTCCCCATCAAATATTACCGTTCTGCCTATGGTTCCAGCAGCAGAAATTAAAATATCACCTTTCTTAGGATAGCTATATTTTCTCTTGTACTCTTCAAATAATTCTGGTGTTATGTACGCATCTTCTTTTTTGCCAAATGTGCCAATTTTGAAGAAAGGAATACCAGAATCCTGTGTTTGATTTTTGAGTATACGTTTGCACATACAAACTTCGCCAATATTACCAAGTGTAAGCCATTCAACTTGCCCCCCCTCACCGGCTATATTTTCGAAGGAGAGAAGATGGTCGCGGTAATGCTCGTATTGTTGTTTTCTTTTAATAAGCTCCGCTTCCAGCTCCGCTTCCAGCTCCGTAAAGCTGTTTAGCATCCTGACGATTTCTTGCTGGATTTCAATTGGTGGCACGGGAATTCTGAAATCATTTATCATTTTAAGGCTTACACTAGGGATACCAGCGCCGATTTGTTTGGACATCATATCTGGCTGTTTATTGCGCAAGAAATGCCAAAGATAATCGTATACTATGCATCTATCACACTCTTTTACGACATAGCAATGCGCTCCAGCCCAGAAAGGCGTTTTTATGTAATTTACATATCCGGCCGACGCCCCACCTTGACTAATAGTAATTTTGTTCCCGTCGAAATTATATTCATTCCAGCATCCAGAAGGTGATATGTCGCCATTAATAACTGGGTATTTGCCATCATCAAGCAAACTGTCTTTATTCAGCTGAGTTCCTTTTTCGATCGTGCAAATGCCGCCAACGGTCTTATATTCAACGCCATTCGGACATTTTTCTCTAATAAGTATATCGAGTTTACCCATCTGTATCTCCTATGCTATAATGGTGCCTTTTTTCGATTTTGTCGTATGGCGAATGAACGTATAATAATTCTCCGAAATTTGTCCATGAAGATAAAATATACATATTGAATGCATCTTTTTTAGAAGCTTTACTAATAGCTTTTAGCACTTTTTCTTCATCTATAATAAATGGACAAAATATAAAGAGCCAATTATCATCAAATTTTTTATAATTCTCCGCTTTTTGGTTTTTTTCTTCAATGCAATTTGTAATTTGATCATGAGCGTTGGTCTGATCTATCTGTATTCCATAGCTAATTGGCTTAGGCAAATTATCCTGAATAACTTTTGGCTTAAACTTATTTTTCTTGTCAATTTTAGCGAGATTTGCTTTAAAGTCAGTCAAATTTCGCGCTTTTGCCTTACTGAAGGTGTCTAAATCTTGTGCATCGTCAAAACCTATAGCCATCGTGACTTCAATGCCGAGGCTGAGTTCATTGCTCTGTAAATCTGGTAACTCCGTTTTAGACACATCATCAAAATACTTTTTTAAGAGAGGTTTATCGTCTATTATTAATATTCTTTTAGACTGAAATGGTAATGCTGGACCTTCACCATCGTAGTAAAAGGGGGAAGTAATAATATCAAGAGCAAGTTCCTCGTATGCTAAATTGTCGTGGATATCAGGTATAGCCATATTTTTATCCCTCAATTTCTTCAATTATTTTATTGATTTTTTCACGAAGTTCGTTTTCGCGAGCGACTATTTCTTTAATTTCGGCGTTGAGCTTTTTGATGTCTATTTTCGGGCGGGTATCTTCTGGTTCCACGTAAGTCGAGACGGAGAGATTATAATTTTGTTCCGCTACTTCATTATTCGGCACTAGACGAACGAGATGTTCTACGTCTTTACGTTCTTTGGTCCATTCGAGAATTTTCTCGATATTGGCGTCGGTTAGTTTGTTGCTGTTTGTGACTTTAACAAATTCTTTACTTGCGTCAATAAAAAGTGTCGAGTTTTCGGACTTATTTTTCCTAAGTACCATAATACAAGTTGCGATACTGGTGCCGTAGAATAGGTTATCGGGCAATTGGATAATGGCATCTACGAAGTTGTTATCTACTAAATATTTACGAATCTTCTGTTCGGCGCCGCCGCGATACATAATTCCAGGGAAACAGACGATTGCAGCCGCGCCATTTGTGGCGAGCCAAGACAGCGAATGCATAATGAATGCGAGATCGGCTTTTGATTTTGGCGCTAATACGCCAGCAGGGGAAAAACGTTGGTCGTTGATAAGAACTGGGTTGTTTTCGCCTTCCCAATGAATTGAATATGGCGGATTGGACACGATAGCTTCAAAAGGTTCATCGTCCCAGTGTTGCGGATCAATGAGCGTATCACCAAGCGCAATATCAAACTGATCGTAGTCAATGTCATGTAAGAACATATTAATTCGGCAAAGGTTATAAGTCGTGATGTTGATTTCTTGACCGAAGAAACCTTGCCGGACATTTTCGCGGCCAAGAACTTTTGCAAATTTAAGGAGAAGGGAACCAGAGCCACAGGCTGGATCGTAAACTTTATTTACGGAGGTTTTGCCTATCACTACGAGTTTTGTAAGCAGTTCCGAAACTTCTTGCGGAGTGTAAAATTCGCCACCAGATTTACCGGCACTTGATGCGTACATGCCCATCAGAAATTCGTAGGCGTCGCCGAAGGCATCGATTGTGTTGTCTTGGTAATTTCCAAGCTTCATATCTCCGACGCCATCTATTAGCTGCACAAGGTGGTCATTGCGTTTTGCCACAGAGCTGCCGAGTTTATTGCTATTGACATCTAGGTCGTCAAAGAGGCCTTTCATGTCGTCTTCTGATTCGTGGCCTTTGGCGGAATCTTCAATAGAATTTAGAGCTTTTTCTAGGGTTTCGTTTAGATTTTCGTTATTGCGAGCGTTTTTGCGAACGTTTTCAAAAAGTTGACTTGGCAAAATGAAAAAGCCTTTAGTATTTACCATGTCTTCGCGAATCGGTTCTGCTTCTTCGTCGGTTAGGTTGGCGTAGTTAAAATTTGTGTTTCCGGTTTCATGTTCGTTTTTATTTATATAGTTAGTTAAATTTTCGGAAACGAAGCGGTAAAAAAGCATTCCGAGAATGTATTGTTTGAAATCCCACCCGTCAACAGAGCCACGCAAATCGTTTGCTATGTTCCAGATAGTGCGATGGAGCTCGGCGCGCTCCTGTTCCTTTTTGGTGTCAGACATTAATGCTACTCCACGGTTAATTATGATATTCTTGTTGCAATTATACCATAATTCACGATTAGTTTTGCGCTATAATAGGGATAATAAATTTTAGCGG
The DNA here is from genome assembly GCA_963624235.1 of bacterium. Classification (GTDB taxonomy): domain Bacteria; phylum Patescibacteriota; class Saccharimonadia; order Saccharimonadales; family Saccharimonadaceae; genus Nanosyncoccus. The sequence goes on from CAVFNU010000105.1 coordinate 3,849, forward strand.
AGTGATTTTATGTCGAAGGGCGTGATTTATATTATGACTACTGCGGTGGCGGGGCTGATTAAGATTGGTAAAACTAAAACTGAGCAATTTCCGGAGCGAATGCGCTTTCTTGAGAGTAATGGCTATTATAATACCACAGGGCTTAAGCGTGCTTTTGCTATTGAAGTTGAGGATTTTGACGAAAAGGAGCGTTTGATTCATGAAGTTTTTGTGAAACATCGTGTTGCTGAGAGCGAGCTTTTTGCGCTTGAGGCGGATTTGGTTGAACAACTTTTGCTTGCTTTTGAGGGTAAAGTGATTTTTCCCGAAAATCTTGACAGGGAAAAACGCTTTGATGACGTGACTAAAATCCGGACGGTGAGTAATCGGTTTAGTTTTTATGCTAAAGGTATTCAAAATGGCGCTATTATTACTTTTCATTATGATCCAGAAATTAAGGCGAAGGTCATTGGCGAGCGTGAAGTTGATTATCTTGGTATTGCATATAAACTTTCTCCGCTAACGTATAAAATTATGGAAGAGCGCGAAGAGCTTAATAATTCTGGCGCGTATCAGGGTGCGCAATATTGGGATTATAATGGGGTTAAGTTGGCGCAGATTAAGGATATAAAGGCTGATTAAGCGAAAAAATAGGTAGGGGGTTGAAAAAACTGTCGTTCTGTGCCTATAATAACAGCGGGTTGGAGAAAATTTTATTTTACTTAGCTTAGATTCTCCCCGCCATGGGAAACTGCTGAATAATATTAG
>CAVFNU010000106.1:0-2166 GCA_963624235.1 bacterium
GCACAATCGTATCGGGATGATATTCTTTCACAATATCCGGCAATCCAAGATAAATCCGCCTTGCGATTTCTTCCATCGCCTCTTTACCCCTGAGGTTAGTCGCGTGATCTACGTGATAAAAATTACCAATCGCACTCGCCGCGGCGATGTCCTCCCATTCTTCAATCGCTCCGTTGTACCAATATTTTTTATGACCCGGCTCGAAAGCTTTCGACTCCGGCAAAATCCGATTTCGCTCGACTACTCCACCGCCAATCCCAGTCGAAAAAGTTAAAAAAACCGTTCGTCCCGGCAGGCGAAAAGATTCATATAAAGCTCCCAGACTCGCATCATTCTCAAAATAAATCGGACAACTGAACAAATCTTTTATAGGGGTCAAAATATCAATTTCATCCCAATTTCGGTTTCCAAATTTAACTGTATAATTTTTTTGTACAAGTCCCGGAATCGCCACGACGACTGCCTTAATCTCACGCTTTTCAAAAACGCTTAAATTATCTTTTAAGTCGCGAATGAACATCTTATAACCCTGTGCAGTTTTGAATTTTCGTCGCCGAATTACGCGCCCCCGTTTCGAAAACAGAGCAATCAAAGTTTTAGTCCCGCCAATATCCACACTTAAATACATACCTTGATTATATCATATTTTTTTGCTATAATATAGAGAATCTCGGATCCATTCAATAATTTTTCTGACGGGAAAGAAACTTGTCGGAAATTGTTGAATGGATCTGAAGGAAGGAAAAAATTAATCATGGCAACAGCCAAAAAATATACTATGGACGAGCTTCTCGCCGAAAGCGAGCTCGCACCTAAAAAAGCACTCACGGGCGACATCGTCACAGGGACGGTTCTGTCTATCAAAAAACACGAAATCTTGATCGATCTCGGACCTCAAGGGGTCGGGTTGGTTCCGCGTCGGGAAGTCTCTTTTGCGCGCAATCTCCACGAAGGTGACGAAACTACCGCTTCAGTCATCGATTCAGAGATGAAAGATGGCTACGTCTTGCTTTCTCTTCGTAAAGCCGTTAAGGATAAAGGTTGGGACGAAATCCAAGCGAAACTCGACACTAGCGAAATCGTCGAGGTCATCCAGTCTGACGCGAACAGGGGCGGTCTGCTTGTCGAATACGAAGGTATTCGCGGTTTCATGCCAGTTTCACAACTCTCTGCCGAGCATTATCCGCGAGTTGGTAGCGCTGACAAGGATGAAATTTTGCAACGTTTGAATTCTCTCGTTGGTAAACCGATTCAAGCGCGCATTCTCGATGCAAACAAGAAAGAAAACAAGTTGATTTTCTCTGAAAAAGAGGCGATTAAAGACGGCTTGGCGGAACGTTTCGCTAAACTCAGTGTCGGTGATACGGTCAAAGGTGTCGTTACTGGCGTAGTCGATTTCGGAGTTTTTGTCAATGTCAATGGCATCGAAGGATTAATCCATATTTCCGAAATTTCTTGGGAACGTGTCAATAATCCGTCCGATTATGTTAAGGTTGGCGATACAATTGAAGCGAAAATCATCGCAATCGATAAAGAACGTCTCTCCCTTTCAATGAAGCAACTAGTCGAAGATCCTTGGATCTCTGAAGTCGAAGGCTTGAAGAAAGGTTCGAAAGTTGAAGGTTCGATTACTCGTATCACGCCATTTGGCGCATTTGTTCAAATCTCGCCAGCCGTCGAGGCGCTGGTCCATGTCTCTGAACTTGGCGAAGGCTCCGACGTCGATCCGGAGAAAATCTTTACTCTCAACGAGCGTAAAAACTTCAAAGTTCTTGATATCGACCGAGAGGGCCGAAAAATTTCTCTCTCGATCATGAAATAAATGTAAAGCTACGTTTATTGAACTTATAAAAAAGCCCGGTTTCCGGGCTTTTTAGGGGCTTTACAAAATAAAAGATAAGCGTTACAATAAAAACATTATGGCTGGTGAAAAACTTTCAAACCCTCAAAATAATGCTCCCGGCGCTTCCGACTGGGACGGTATTGGCGACGAAGCTAAGTCAGGGAACTTAGCGCGTGCCCACACAGAATCCGAGAAGAGAGCTCAGTTGGAATCCGAGAAGAGAGCTCAGTTGGAATCCGAGAAGAAATCTCAACAAGAACAAGAACAAAAATCTCAACAAGAACAAGAACAAAAATCTCAACAAGAACAAGAACAAAAATCTC
>CAVFNU010000107.1:0-2128 GCA_963624235.1 bacterium
ACTAAAAATTCTCCCGCATTTACGCCGTTAATCGTCTCATAAGAATTATTTACTAGCGACCCGTCAATCGTTTTTGTTACTGAATTTAAAGTTTCTTCCGAAGCGCTAGATTCGCCAACATTTAATAATCTACCAATCGAACCTCTGACTTCTGCATCGGTCGAAGCCACCGTTCCAGACACCCCACTGCTGGTTCCAAGTTTATTTTTTACCGTTTTCAAAACTCGATCTGAACTGTAATTTTCTACTGCTTTTGTATTTATTTCTGTTCCAGAAAGTACCGCATATAAACTCGGCGAATCCATCGCTGTTCCTTTCACTTTTACGACTTCTCCCGTATTCACATCTACCACTTCGGTTTCATGTTCCGTATATATATAATTCATCGCATCATTAATTTTCGATTCATTCCCCTCCCCCGCTTCCATCTTACTTATATTTTCCATAAAAGCCAAAAAGAAAGATTCCGAACGTTGTTCTTTCGAAATTGTATCAGCAACTTTTAAAGAATCTGCCGAGTTTAAAGTCGCCTCAGTAGTTGTCGCGGCTGAATTTTGCGCACTAACACCATTAATAAATTCCGTCGCCCCACTACTAGATTTTGTCGCTCCGACGCTATTATATTCATACGATTCACCATCTTCCGATTTTTCCGCCGCCACATTCCCTACTTCAACTTTACTCCCGCTCCCTACTAATGAATCCATCACTTCATCGAAATCCGAATCACTACTATAATTATTCCGCGTTGTGCCGATTTTTTTGAAAACTTTTTTCGCCGATTCATCATAATAATATGCCGCTCGCGAATAAGTCGCATCATTAAATGCATTATATAATTTTACATCACTACTTACTGCGTCGATAAACTGATCCGCTGTTATCTGTTTATCGTTCATTTTTAACACAATTTCACCATTTTCCGCTTTTTCGACTTCGACATTATGCTCTTTTAATATCGCTACGGTATTTTCCGGCAATTCGCCGTCATACATCGCTTGTTGAAAAACTAATTTTTTACTTTCTACCGCGTCCGCATACTGAACATCAGTTTCCTCGACTAATCTTTCCGAAATCGCCGCCGGGATTAAATTTCCCGAACTAAAAAGAATCGCGAAAACTATAATCATCGCCGTAATTAATCCGGTCGCACCAAAAGATTTCGCTTTTTTCAATTTTTTGGCGTTCGTACTTTTCCCAGTTACGTGTGAAACGATTTGGTTATTTCCTAGTGCTCTACTTTCATTCTCTCGCAGCACTTCCTCGGCTGTCATAATATCTTAATTATAACATATTTTGTGATATAATACTAGTATGATTAGGGTAGAGAAGTTGATTCCAGGCGGAATGGGGCTTGGTACTGATGAAAAAGGCAAGAAAATTTTTTTCTGGAACGCACTTCCGGGCGAACTTGTTGCTGATTTTGAGCCTACGAAAACAAAATCACATTTTACCGAAGCGATTGCTTTAAAAATTATCAACCCTTCTTATCATCGTATCACTCCGAAAGACACTTGTTATCTCTCGACTTCGCCTTGGCAGATTATGGATTATTCTTTTGAATTAGCACAAAAGCGTGAATTAGTCGTGGAAATTTTTCGCGAACATCAAATTCCGCTTTCTGAACTTTCCGAAATAATCACTGATAGCAACGACTATTTTTATCGCAATAAAATGGAATATGCCCTATATTGGAACAATGAAACCGAGAAAATCGAGCTCGCTTTCCATACTCGCGGTTCATATCGAAAGCTGCCAATAAAAAACTCTTCGATCGAACGTCCGGAAATTTTCACTCGTGCACAAGAAATTATCGACGATTTAAATACTCGCGGCGAACAGGCTCGTAAATATCAATCTCTACTTCTCCGCTGCGATCAATCCGGCAAAGTTTCGGGCGGACTTTATGAAAACAAAAAACCACATCCGCATTTTGAAACGCTTTCTGATAAGATCCTCGGTCAAACTTATTCCTATTCGCCGAACGGATTTTTTCAAATTAATCTTCCAGTTTATAAACTCGCACTCTCGGAAATTAAAAACCAGATTGCCACCGATTCAGTTCTCGATCTTTATGCTGGCGTCGGAACGATTGGGCTTTCCGTCGCGCACGATCATAAATTAACAC
>CAVFNU010000108.1:0-5145 GCA_963624235.1 bacterium
GAAGTAGTGTGTCTAGTTTTTGTGTAACCTTTAGGAGTGGCGAGGCTAGAGGGGAAGCTGGGCAGTAATCTTCCAGCGCTAAAAGATTATCAACACTAAAGAAAAAAGAGGTAGAATGGTTACAAAACCGAAGTCGGGTGAGAGAGTATTTTTCACCGAAGGAGACCAAGCTTTGCCAATTCCGGATCTGACGGCACACCAAAAAGATTCGTGGGCGGACTTTGTCGAAAATGGACTGCGGGAGGTTTTTGCGGAATTGAATCCGATTGACGATTACACCGGACAAAAACTTTCGCTCCGTTTTAAAGATTATTATTTTAAAGAGCCGAAGGAGAGCGAGAAGGAAGCGAAATATAATCTCGCGACTTATGAAGCGCCTTTGCACGTTTTGGTTGAGCTCGAGAATAAAGCGACCGGCGAGAAAAAGGAACAGGATATTTATTTCGGTGATTATCCGTGGATGACCGATCGGGCGACGTTTATTATTAATGGAACCGAACGGGTGATTGTCTCACAATTGATTCGATCGGCAGGCGTGTTCTTTAGCGCGGAAACGGTTGGCTTGCGACGCTATTATGGCGCGAAGATTATTCCGGGACGTGGTGCGTGGCTCGAGTTCGAGACGGCAGCGAACGGAGCGATTTATGTAAAAATTGACCGCCGACGTAAAATCCCAGTGACAACATTCCTTCGAGCGCTCGGCATGAACAAGACCGAGATCGAGAAACGATTTAGCGAAGTTGACAACGGCGAAAAAAGTTATATTAAGGCAACATTCGAAAAAGATACTACTTCGACGCAGGGCGAAGCTTTACTCGAAGTTTATCGCCGAATTCGGCCGGGCGATCTCGCAACGGTAGAAAATGCGAAATCGATGATCGAGCGAATGTTCTTTGACCCGAAACGATACGATTATTCGAACGTGGGGCGATTTAAAATTAATCGCCGACTCGGGGTCGAGACGCCGAATGAACCAGAATATCGAACTTTGCAGATGGACGATGTGACGGCGATTATCGCGGAAATTATACGTTTGAATAATACACAAGAAGCGCCGGATGATATCGATTCGTTGAGTAATCGACGAGTGAAATTGGTTGGAGAGCTGGTCCAACGTCAATTCCGTCTTGGAATGCTTCGCTTGCAACGAAATATTCTCGACCGAATGTCAATGGCGAATGTTGAGGAAGTGACTCCGTCGCAACTTTTGAATTCGCGACCAGTTGTCGCAGCCGTGAAAGAATTCTTTGCTACCTCACAGCTTTCACAGCTTATGGACGAGGTTAATCCATTTTCGGAGTTGGCACACAAACGCCGGTTGTCGAGTATGGGGCCGGGGGGCTTGACGCGAGACCGCGCGGGATTTGATGTGCGTGCTGCGCACCCGACACATTATGGTCGAATTTGTACGGTGGAAACGCCGGAAGGTGGAAACGTAGGCCTCGTGTTAAACTTTGCGACTTATGCTAAGATTAACGAATACGGGTTTATCGAAGCGCCATATCGCGTGGTAAAAGACGGGAAAGTGACCGATGAAGTAGTTTATATGGACGCGGATACGGAAAATGACATGGTGATTGCGGACGCGTCGGTGAAGCTGGACAAAGATGGAAAGTTCGTTGAAGATTGGGTTTCGGCACGTGTTCATGGAACGCCGGCACAAGTTGAGGCGGAGCATGTGACACACGTTGATGCGGCACATAAGGAAATTCTGGGCGTTTCGGCGTCGCTAATTCCATTTGTCGAGAAAAACCGTGTTGACCGATCGTTGATGGCCTGCGCGATGCAGAAACAGGCAGTGCCGTTGCTTCGACAAGATAATCCAGTGGTCGGGACTGGAATTGAGCGTGAAGTCGCAAAAAACACTTCACAACTCGTGATGGCCTCTGGGACGGGGACGGTGAAGAAGGCTGACGGTGATTCGGTGGTGGTGACTTATGACAAGGGTGGTGATGTTGAATATAAATTACAACATTTCGAGAAGACGAATGATGATCGTTGTTATAATCAACGTTGTGTAGTGGCGCGAGGTCAAAAGGTAAAGAAAGACGATGCTTTGATTGAGGGTGCGTCGATCAACGATGGCGAGTTAGCGCTTGGACGGGATTTGTTAGTAGCATTTATGCCGTGGCGAGGTTATAACATGGACGACGCGATCGTGATTTCGAATCGACTAGTCGAGGACGATACTTTAACTTCGATCAATATTAAAGATTTCGATGTGGAAGTGCGCGAGACGAAACTCGGTCCGGAACAAGTGACGCGAGATATTCCGAATGTGTCTGAGCACTCTTTGCGGCATCTTGACGAGGACGGAATCGTAACGGTCGGTTCGGAAGTGCGAAACGGTGATATTCTAGTCGGAAAGATTACGCCGAAAGGTGAGCAAGAATTGTCGTCGGAAGAGCGTTTGCTTCGAGCGATTTTCGGCGAAAAAGCGAAAGATGTGCGTGATACTTCGGTGCGAATGAACGGTTCATCTGTCGGGAAAGTGGTCGATGTGCGAGTTTATACGCGTGAACAAGGTCACGAACTTAAAGCTGGCGTGTTGAAACAAATTAAGATTTTTGTAGCGGAAGTGCGAAAAATTGGTGTGGGCGATAAATTAGCGGGTCGACATGGTAATAAAGGTGTGGTTTCGCGAATTTTGCCGGTCGAAGATATGCCATTTATGGCGGACGGAACGCCGATTGATGTGATTTTGTCGCCAATGGGCGTGCCGAGCCGTATGAATCTCGGACAGCTATTCGAAACACATCTCGGAATGGCAGCACGAGCGTTAGGTTATAAAGTTGCGACGCCGTCATTTAACGGGGTGCCGGACGAAAAAATTAATGAAGAGCTTGAAAAGGCTGGCTTTAATAAAGACGGTCGGGTACAACTTTATGATGGTCTCACGGGCGAGCCGTTTAATGAGCGAACTTCGGTCGGGGTGATGCACATGTTGAAATTACATCATATGGTTGAAGATAAGATTCACGCGCGGTCGACCGGTCCTTACACAATGGTGACGCAACAACCTCTCGGTGGTAAAGCACAGAATGGTGGTCAGCGATTCGGGGAAATGGAAGTTTGGGCGCTCGAGGCTTATGGCGCGGCGACTACACTTCAGGAAATGCTGACGATCAAGTCGGATGATGTTTACGGACGTGCGAAGGCTTATGAATCGATTATTAAGCACGAGCCGATCGAAGGACCGAAGTTGCCAGAAGGCTTTAATGTGTTGGTGAAAGAATTGCAAGGCCTGTGTTTGAAAGTTGATCTTTTGGATCACGGCGAAGCAGCGGATGCGGGGGATGTGATTGAGAAAACTTCAAAAGAAATTGAGAAATCGAAAGATGATCAATCAATTTACAATCAGCATAAAAACGAGACCGAGCCGGAAATTCTTGACCTCGATGCGGAAGAAGCCGAGGCGATGATGGCGGAAGAAGGTATCGAAATAACAGAGGTCGAAGACGAAAAGTCGGCTGATCTCGGAGAGGAGTTCTAAGATGGCGTGGATGGATAACTTTATTAGCGCTTCGGACTTTGATTCAATTCGGCTGACGGTGGCGAGCCGAGACGATATTTTGAATTGGAGTTATGGCGAAGTAACGAAACCAGAAACGATTAATTATCGAACACAAAAACCGGAACGAGATGGGTTGTTTTGTGAACGGATTTTCGGGCCGACGAAAGATATTAACCCGCACGATTCGAAGTTGAAAGGCGTGCGTTCGCGTGAAGCAGCAGTGGATAAAGAAGGGAATTTAGTCACGAAGTCGATTACGCGACGCGAGCGAATGGGGCATATCGCATTGGCGGCGCCAGTTGCGCATATTTGGTTTATGCGTGGAATCCCGTCGGCGCTATCATTGCTTCTCGATATCACGGTAAAAAATCTCGAACAAGTAGCTTATTTTGCGACTTATTTGATTATTGATGCGAAAACTGAAGAAATTCAAAAAACGATCGAGAATTTAGAGGGTCAAACAAACGCAGCGCGCGAAGCGATTAAATTGCGTTATGAAAAAGAAGCAAAGGCTGAGAATGCGGATGTTAAAGCTTTGGCTGACCAACGAAATAAAGAACTTGAAGAGCTTGATGCGGACTTCAATAAGCGCAAGGCAACTTTGGAATCGTTCAAAAAAGGCGGAGTGATTACGGAAGTGAATTACCGCAACTTGCCGGAAGAATATGAAGATTTGATTACGGTCGGTATGGGTGCGACGGCGATTAAAAAATTGTTGGACGAGATAAATCTAGATGAGTTGATCGAAGATTTGCATAAGCAGGAAGAAGAATCAAAGGGGCAAAAAGAAAAGAAAATTCAAAAACGGTTGAAGACGCTCGAAGGGATGCAATCAGCGGGGATTAAGCCGACAGATTTGATTTTGACGGTAATTCCGGTGATTCCACCAGACCTAAGGCCGATGATTGCGTTGCCTGGTGGTCGGTTTGCGACTTCGGATCTGAATGATCTTTATCGGCGCGTGATTAACCGAAATAATCGGTTGAAAAAGTTGTTAGATTTGAATGCGCCGGAAGTGATTTGTCGTAATGAAATGCGGATGCTTCAAGAAGCAGTGGATGCGCTTATAGATAACTCGGCGGCGCGTGGTTCGCGTAGCGCGAGCGCGACGAATGGACGCCGAAAATTGAAATCGTTGTCGGATCTTTTGAAAGGCAAACAAGGACGATTCCGTCAAAACTTGCTTGGTAAGCGCGTAGATTATTCGGGTCGTTCGGTGATTGTGGTTGGCCCGGAATTGAAGTTGAATGAATGTGGTTTGCCAAAACAAATGGCGCTCGAATTATTTAAACCGTTTGTAATTTCGTGGTTGATTAATAATGAATATGCGAATAATATTCGGGCAGCTTCGCGACTAATTGAAGCGAAAGAAACGATCGTGTGGGATGCGCTCGACGAGGTGATTAAGGGTAAATACGTGCTCTTAAACCGTGCGCCGTCGCTACACCGTTTATCAGTTCAAGCATTTCAACCGCGATTGATCGACGGTAAAGCAATTAAATTGCATCCATTGGTGGCATCGGGCTTTAATGCGGACTATGATGGCGACCAGATGGCGGTGCATTTGCCACTTTCGGACGCGGCGCAGGCGGAAGCGCGAGATTTGATGTCAACGCGGAATAACTTGCTCA
>CAVFNU010000109.1:0-2133 GCA_963624235.1 bacterium
GAAGAAGAAATTCCCTATTATTACGAAAAATGTTATAATATAAAATATGTTTGTTGATGTTGCGAAAGTAAGCTTGAAAGCCGGCAGGGGTGGCGACGGCGCCGTCTCTTTTCGGCATGAAATTTACATCCCGAAAGGCGGACCGGACGGGGGCGACGGCGGCAAAGGCGGAGATATCGTTTTTCGTGCCGATCGCAACACTAATACATTGGTGGATTTTCGATTCACTCCGATTTTAACCGCTCCGGATGGCAAGAACGGCTCCGGACAACGCTCCGCCGGACGTTCCGGTAAAGATTTAATTTTAGATGTGCCGGTCGGGACTTGCGTCTATCGGCAAGAAAACTCCGAGCGAGTTTTAATCGCCGATTTAGACCACGACGGCCAGATCGCTATTATCGCCAAAGGCGGCGCCGGCGGTTTTGGTAATGCGCATTTCAAAAGTTCCACTCGCCAAGCTCCCCTAATCGCTGAAGTTGGCGAGCCGGGAGAGGAGTTCGAAGCGGAATTAGAGTTAAAAACTATGGCCGATGTTGGCTTAGTCGGATTGCCGAACGCTGGAAAATCGACTTTTCTCTCCGTTGTCTCGAACGCCAAGCCCGAAATCGCCGATTATCCGTTTACGACTTTGACTCCCAATCTCGGCGTCGCCACAATCGACGACTATAACCTCTTAATCGCCGACATTCCGGGCCTGATCGAAGGCGCTTCCGAAGGCAAAGGTCTCGGCCACGATTTTTTGCGCCATGTCGACCGCACCGCGGTACTTTTACACCTCGTTGACGTCTATAACGACGACGCCGGCGCAGCCTATCAAACCATTCGCACCGAACTTGAAAAATATTCAGATCTAAAAGACCGCCCCGAAGTAGTCGCTCTTACTAAATGCGAAGGTGTCGACGACGAAATTATCGCCATGCAAAAAGCCGCCATCCTCGCCCAAAACCCCTCCGCCAACATTTTCACCATTTCCTCCTCCGCTCATCAAGGACTGACTGAAGTTTTGAGAGTATTAAATCAAGCCCGTCTTGCTCACGTTTCGCTTCGCACCAGGCAGGATTTGCTTCGGGCAATCGGGACTGCGCCGAGGACGGAGTTTCGTACTCGTCTCGACTGTCCGAAGCAAATCCCGCTTGGGCTCGCTCAGTGTGAGCAAAACGGACCTGATTTAATACAACAATCAACAGATACGGGTGATGATCTGCCAACAATTTCCCTAAATCCAAATACGCTAAAAGACACCTGGCAAGTCGAAAAACTAGAGGATAAATTCGTAGTAAAAGGCGAAAAAATCGAAAAATTCGCCCGTCGCACAGATCTCGACAACTATGCCTCCGTTAATCGCCTACGCGATATCATGAAAAAAATGGGTATTCGCGGTGAATTAACTTCTCTTGGCGCGGAACCAGACTCAATTATCGAAATCGCCGGCAAAGAATTTACTTTTGTTGAACAATAAGCGTGAAAAATCACTAAAAACACTAAAATTCACGCAAAAATCAATAAAATAATCAAATAAAACAATTGATTAGTGAATATACCAGAAATTCCCTACTGACGCAGCCGGAATAGTTGAGCGAATAGCTCGATAAGGTATGCCATAATTCATCTCTGAGACCACAATCGAGCCATCGCTATTTACTGCTTCGACGTAGCCAACGTGCCCGTACCAGCCTGATCCGGTCTGGAATACTGCACCAGCTGCAGGGGTGCGGTTTACGGTATAACCCTGCGCTCGCGCATTCGCAGCCCAAGCATTCGCGTTTCCCCAGCTCGACGGAATATTCCCGCCACGCTTATACCAAGCCCATTGCGTACATTGTCCCGCTCCATAAGGGCCGCCGAGGTTATAGAAATAACCGATCAACTCAATATTCTCTCGTTCAGAGGTGCTACCGAGGTAAGTATAGGTATAAGTGCTGGTGTTAGTATAAGATTTGCGCGACGGCGCGACGTATTCCGGCCGTTCGGTCTCTGGCGGCGTGCCATCTTTCAAAACTACACGCATCCCTTCGGAAATCCCCGATACTTCGAGGTCGTTTAGAGCGATAATTTCTGACACTTTCGAGCCGTATTTTTCAGCGATAGATTCGACCGTATCGCCAGCTTTTACGGTGTAAACGATCCCTGAAG
>CAVFNU010000110.1:0-4846 GCA_963624235.1 bacterium
ACGAGAACTATTGATAAGATCTTCCGGGTGAGAAAATTGCGCACCCTCGAATTCTTTTTAGCTTTCTCGAAAGTATTTCTAGCTTCTTCCGGAGAAATTTGTCCAAGAGTTTCGGCAGATCTATTGACGTATGGTTCAGCAGTGTTTTGTTCGTCAGACGTATTGGCGTTTGGTTCGGAATTAGCCTCGGTCTCAGTCGAAGTTGTGTTTCCGACCTCAGTCGTGGCGACGTTTTCAGCTTCTTCCGTGGCGTTTTGTTCGGCTTTTTCCGGTGAAATACTTTCTGGAGTTTTAACGGTTTTATCAATGTCCGTCTGCCCCTCTTTCGACCCGTCAGGATTATTCGCTAGTTTAGCTTCGAGCTTGGCAATGATTGCCCGATGTTCCGCCGAAAGCGCTTTGATGACTTCCGCGAATTCGGCGGCGGAACTGAGATTGTTCGATAAATTATCAATTTCTTCGCCAGACATGTTGAAGATTTCATTTGGGTCGATGTTGTCATTTTTCTCCGTGGCGTTTTGTTCTCTCTCAGAACGAAGGCGGTCTTGCGCCTCAATAAGCTCTCGAAGGCCAGAATTCTCAAGCTCAGAATGATCGAGATTAAAAAGTTCTGCAGTAGTAAGTTCGTTAAGGGGACGATGCTGAGATTCGGTCGAAGTTGTGTTTCCGACCTCAGTAAGCTCTCGAAGGGTATCATTATTGAGCTTAGAGGGGTCAAGATTAGAGAGTTCTGCAGTAGTGGTAAGGTCATTAAGAGAATGATGCTGAGACTCTGCAGCGTTTTTTACTTTCTTGCCTCTTTTTTTCATAAGAGGTCGCCCAGTGCGTTCAAGATTAGCTTGATTCTCGGCATCACGTTTTTCGAGCCAAGCTTGATATTGAGCTTGCTTTTCAAGAGAGTTTGATGGTCGATTTGGATTGCTAGGCATTTTGATCTCCTAAAAATTCTTTGGCGAATTCCGCCAAAGCGTCGTTGGTAATTCTTTCAATGTCCAGACCAGTTTTTTGAAAAAAGTTTTCAAAAGTAGCTTCGGTCGTGTCTTCACGATCGAGGAGTTGATTGAATTCGGTATTTTGTTCGGGGGTAAAATTGCGGAAAATCGCTAAACTAATTTTTTCGTCAAGTGCCTTGATGGCTTCTTCTCGTTTTACATTCAACTCCTCAGCGTTAGAAACTGATAAAGTCTTATTTTTTATAAGCTCGTCAACAAACCGGCTCAAGGCTTCTCGATCAATTAAATAATTATCCATGGCAATTTTTTATTTAGCTAATAGTGTTTGACCTTTCTGATTTTTAGTTTAGCATAACCTTAAAACCTCGTCAATGTTTTTGGGGATTTTTAATGCTAGAAAAAACCGAACGTTTGTTCGGTTTTTTCGGTCCAAATCGCTAATTTTATCTATAATACGAAGTTGAATAGTAATATGGCTAGTTCGTAAAATAATTGGAAGTTCACGATGTGGATGTATTTTACATTAGCGATCCTTTCGTTTAAAGTTGGTGTTAAGGTCTTCATCTTATAATTTTTTCCTTTCTTGGTTTTGGCTTTTTGACTTTGTAGTCTGGTTTCGTGTGTTTTGTTTGTGGTTAGACTGCGAGATTTTTGTTGAAAATTCCGAGAATAGTTCGACCGCGACTCAAGTTTCGGGCTTTAATTTTTTCGATACTTTCCTTGTTCACTTCGTCGGGAGAGACGTATTCCATTTCTTCGGCTTCAGTTCCGTAAGTTTCATAATCTCCGACATCATTTCGCCAATCCGCGTCGACTACCTGGTTAGGAATCTTCAGGGCTTCTGCCATATATTTTTTCCTTGTTTATGTTTATGTTTTTCGTCTCCAGTTGTTAGAATGTTTGTTTTATTTTCTAACTTGTTTCCATTGTAGCACACATTCGTGATTTTGTCAATAATGATTATGCTAAAAAGGTCGAAAAAGTCAAATATACTGAGAAAAAATAAACCGGGGATCCTGAAACATATAAAATTCCGCCAAGATAAAAGCCGAACCCACCACTTTGGGGACGGGTCGCTCGCGCCCGTCTTTACGGGGCTCGCGCCCTCATTCTTCGGCAGCGGCCTCCGAATTACCCCAAAAGGAGCAGGTTTGACTTATTGCATCTTTTCTAGCGAGATCGTTGATATTTTAGTTCATTTTTTCGAGCGAGATTGTGACGTTTTCGCCGCCGATTTTAGCGATTTCGTCGTGGACGAAGTTACCGTTCTCGACAAGTTCCGAAGCGAGGACTTCAGTCTTAATCAGTTCCGCAAAGCCTTCGGGTGGAGCGATTGAGAGCGAAAGTTTAATTTCGTCGCTCGGGCTGAGGCCAGCGTGCTTTCGGGCGGACTGGACGGCGCGGATGATTTCGCGAGCCTGACCTTCCCTTTTTAATTCCTCGGTCAAGGTCTTATTAAGCGTGAATTTGTCGGAATTTTCGACCTTTTTCACGTTAACTTCTTCGGCGATGATTTGCTCGTAAAAATCAGGAAGTTTTTCGCCATCGTAGGTGAGCTCGGAGAGAGGTTGACGGATTTTAATCTGGTCTTCGGTTTCGGACTTTTGCATGCGCAGAGCTAGAGCATCAGTAATAATCGCACGAGTGCGAGACATTTTTTCGAGCACATCAGCGTCAGGCTTGCCGGACTTTGGCCAATCTAAGAGATGAACCGATTTGTCTTTGCCGGTGATTTTTTGGTAAAGTTCTTCGGCGAGGAAGGGGGTGAAAGGCGCGAGGATTTTCGAGAGATAAACTAAAACGAAATAGAGAGTCGCGAAGGCTGATTTTTTATCGCTTTCGTCGGGGTTTTTATTACTGAACCGACGACGAGAGCGACGGACGAACCAATTGGATAAGTCGTCGATAAACGGGATGATGCCTTGGAGGGCTTTTGGCAAGTTGTATTCTTGCATGCCGGTGGTGATTTCGTCACGGAGTTGGTAGATACGAGAAGTAATCCAGAGATCTAGTGGATTTTTCAGGAATGCGTCTTTCTCGGAACAAATATTCTCAAATCCTTCGGTACTAAGTCCTTCGACTTCGGCGTAAGTGGTGAAGAAGTCGTAGACATTCCAGATCATCGCGAGCTTACGGTTGATGTCGGAAACGTCTTTGTCGAGAAGGGCGAAATCTTCGCCGGAGCAGACTGGGCTCGAGAGGAGCAAGAGACGTAAGGCGTCAGCGGAATATTTATCCATTAATTCATTCGGATCAGTGTAGTTGCCGAGAGATTTCGACATTTTACGACCATCATTCCCCGCTAGAGTTCCGGTCGTGATCACGTTTTTATAAGCATTTTTAGCGCCGTGCTTAGCTTTTTTACCGAAAGCGCCGATGTCGGCAAGAACCGTATTCACGGTATGAACATAATAAAACCAGGCACGAACCTGACCGACATATTCGACGATGAAATCGGCGGGATAGTTTTGTTCGAACTTTTCGCGATTTTCAAAGGGATAATGAAGCTGCGCAAAAGGCATCGAGCCAGATTCGAACCAGCAGTCGAGAACCTTTTCGATGCGTTTAAAATGCTCAGTGTGGGCAGATTTTGTCGCTTTTTTCTCTTCTGGTGGCAAAACTCGCCCATCTTTAACATAAGCATCGAACTCAATCTCATCGACCCAAGGGCGGTGATAGTCATCGAGAGTTTTGCCGGAATATTTTTCGAGCTCGGCATAAGAACCAATGATGAGAATCGTGCCTTCTTTGGATTTCCAGACTGGCATAGCGGTCGCCCAGAAACGGTCGCGCGAGAGATTCCAATCGGGAGCTTGTTCGATATTTTTAGCGAAACGACCGTGTTTAAGATAAGCTGGGAACCAGTTGATATTTTCGTTTTGTTCGAGAAGTAAAGGTTTCGTGCCGTCCGTATCAAAAAACCAGGACGGGAAGGCGCGATACATAATGCGTTCGTGACTGCGCGGGTTGAAAGGATATTCGTGCTGAATATATTCGATTTTATAGACAATTCCCTTTTCTTCGAGACATTTGGCGATGATTTTGTTGGCGGCCCAGACTTGAATGCCGTCATCGTCGGTGTCGCGGACACCGAGGGCGTGAAGTTTGTCGGCATAGTCTTTAAGATAATAGCCGTTTTCGTCCAGGGTGTCGACAAAATCGACTTCGTTTTGATGTTTAAGGTAGAGCGCGTAATCGTCTTCGCCGTAGGCAGGAGCGCAGTGAACGATGCCGGTGCCTTCGTCTTCGCCGACGAAATCAGCGGTGAAAACTTGACAAATCGTGCCGTCTATGCTAGAATAGTGTTGACTGGCGAGATTCCGGCCAGGGATTTTGTGTTCGATAACTTCGTAGGACGTATCTGCGAAGATTTTTTCAACCTTCGATTCGGCGAGAATGAAAGTTTCGTTCCCTACTTTAACTTCGGCATAATCAATGTCAGCGCCGACCGCGAGCATGCGATTCGCCATTAAAGTCCAAGGGGTCGTGGTCCAAGCAAGAAAGTAAGTAGAACTTTTTGTGTCGTCATCTGAAGTAAGTTTGAATTTTACGTAGACGCTCGGGTCGGTGACAGTTTGATAAGCGTCGTTGTCCATGGTGACTTCGGCCTTGGAGACAGGGTTGGCGAATTTAGTGTCATACATCAGGACTTTGCGCCCTTCATAGATTTTACCGGCGTCGTAAAGTTGTTTGAACGCCCACCAGACGGATTCCATAAAATCTTTATTCATGGTGCGATAGCAGTTGTCGAAATCAACCCAACGACCAACGCGATCGATGGTAGAACGCCAAGTTTCGGAATTTGCAACCATAGATTCACGAGCTTTTTTAATGTAATCTTCGAGCGACCATTTAGTACCGATATCACGGCGGTCGGTGATGCCGAGTTGTTT
>CAVFNU010000111.1:0-3366 GCA_963624235.1 bacterium
GACACGGGGATATTTGGCCTATGAGGAGCTGTTTGAGCTGATTTTGGCGTCGAAATTGAATCGGCGCGAAAATGAGAAATTGAAAGCCGATGAAATTTCGTTTAATGAGGTAAAAATTCGCGAATTTGTGGCTAGGTTGCCGTTTCGGTTAACTAATGCCCAGAGGTTGGCAGCGTGGGAGATTTTTCAGGATATGAAAAAACCGACGCCAATGAACCGACTTTTACAGGGGGATGTGGGCTCAGGAAAGACGATGGTGGCGGCGATGAGCGCTTACGAGGCGGTTCTTAGCGGGGCGCAAGTGGCATTTCTCGCACCAACAGCAATTTTGGCTACGCAACATTTCGAGGGGCTAGTCAAGATTTTGGAGCCTTTGGGAGTGCGGACGGTGCTTTTAACCGGTGCAACTAAGCAAAAACCGGAACTAAAACGCCAAATTGCGAGTGGCGAGGTCGATTTGGTGATTGGGACACATGCACTGCTCACTGATGACACGGAATTTGCGCGGCTGGGGCTAGTGATTATTGATGAACAACACCGTTTCGGAGTCGAACAGAGGCAAAAGTTGATGTTAAAATCGCCAGAAGGCAAGGCACCGCACCTGCTCGCGATGACAGCGACCCCAATTCCGCGCTCATTGCAACTGACGGTGTTTGGCGACCTCGACGTTTCGATTTTGAACGAAATGCCAAAGGGACGTCAGCCGATTAAAACGGAGATTTTAAGAGAGATCGAGATGCGCGAGCGGTTATTTCCGAAGATTAGCGAGACGCTGGCAAAGAAACAACAGGTTTATTGGATTTGTAAATCGATTAACTCGGAAGCGGAGTCCGATACGACCTCTGTAAAATCGCGGTTTTTGCGCCTCGAAAATGATTTTCCACAGGCAAAAATCGGTTTTTTGCATGGAAAAATGAAGCCAGCGGAAAAAGATGCGGTGATGAAGCAATTTTCTAGAGGTGAAATCGAGATTTTGGTCTCGACGACTGTGGTGGAAGTCGGGGTGGATGTGCCGAATGCGACACTGATGGTTATTGAGAATGCCGAAAGTTATGGACTGGCGCAACTACATCAACTGCGCGGGCGCGTGGGGCGAGGAACGGAAAAATCGTATTGTTATTTGTTAACCGCGGGCGAATTTCGGCCTTCTCGACGACTGTTGGAGCTTGAGAAATCGAATGACGGGTTTTATCTCGCGGAAGTGGATTTAAAACTTCGGGGTCCAGGCGAGATCTATGGGGTCTTGCAACACGGGGCGCTAGATCTCCGGTTTGCGTCACTTGATGATACGAAATTAATTCATCAAGCACAAAAAGATGTCGAAAAATTCCTTAGTGAACCGGAAAAGATGATAGAATATAAAGAACTGATGGCAGGGATCGCGAAATATCAACAGATAACGACGCTAAATTAATGAGAGAGGGTAAAATGTTTAAACAGGCAAAATTGGGTAAACGCGAGGATGGTAAAAGAAGCGGTGAAAGGACTGGTGAAGTTCGAGTGATTGCAGGCAAACTAAAAGGAAAAAAGATAAAAACTCCTGGTGAAGGCACTCATCCGATGGGTGAGCGCGAGCGAAATGCGTTGTTTAATATGATTGTGGATATGTTGCCAAGAGCGTTTGTTTTTGACGCCTATGCAGGGAGTGGTGCCCTCGGAATTGAAGCAATTTCGAGAGGAGCGGCGTTTGTACTATTTATGGACAAGGACCCTCGTGCAGTGGAAACAATAAATGAGAATCTGAAGAAACTGAAGCTTTACGGGCTTAATGGTGGAGCGATGTTGGCTGACACGTCGGTAGTAGTGCGCACTGCAACCGACCGGTTTTCGATTGTGTTGGCTGATCCGCCATACGACGAATATAACCCCAAAATGATTACTCGGCTTGCGCGCGTAGTGGCGCCTGGCGGAATCTTAGTCGCCTCTACCCCGGAAGAGGGGCCGGAAATTAAAGGTATGAAAAAAATAAAGAGTCAAAAATATGCCCGGGCGCATATTTCGGTATATCGCTGGACGAAATAGAAAAGTATGTTATAATAAAAATCAGAAGGCCGACGTAATCGGCTCGTACCTTGTTTTTGAAGGGGGTGAAAAAATGGCAAGCGGAAATATTTGCAGAGTTACTGGTTTGAAGAAAAAAGATTGTTACTGCTGGGATTGTCAACGTCGTCGCAACAACGCGAGATTACGCTCTAGCTATGGGCAATCGTATTCCGGACACCAAGATTCTCGCAAAGTCCACGACACGAAGGGCAGAAATAGCCACGGAAGAAAACGTTGGTAGAGTAAGCTGTTTTTTTCATTTAGCCCCTCTTGATTGAGGGGCTAAATTTTATTATAATACAATTGTATGATATTAAAATTTATTATTGGAAAAATTGATTTTCAGCCGGAGCTCGAAAGAGTACAGCAGTTCCGGATTTTACTTGATAAAAATTATGAACTTCCAACCGCTAATTCAATCGAGCAAATGCAGCAAAAACTCGGGCAAAATCTCACTGAAGGAAATACCTTTGTCGAAAGAAATCAAACGAAATATATTTTTGCGAATATACCCCAACATTCATCAGATCTGCCTATTAAAGAGTGGAGCTTTATACCATTCAATAAATTAGCCCCAGAATCTTGTCATGACTACGAAATTATTGAAAAAGCTATAAAAAAATTAGGTATCGTAAAGATTAAAACGATATTTAATCCCTGTAAAATTGACAAAACTCTTGATGTGTGCTATAATGGGCGAATAAGGAGTTTTTATGTATTATCAAGAGGAAGCTGATAAGAAAGAGCGCCGGAAGATTATTGCAGTGGCGACGCTGATCGTGGCGGTGATTTTAGCGTTGATCGTTGCGATTATTGTGGTGGCAACGAAAAAATCGTCGCGAATTGACGTAGTAAAGCCTGAAACTACGACCGAGACGAAGACCGAAGAGGCAAACAATGATGCGACCGAAGGACAGAATAATAGCGAAGTTGCGAATACCGAGAGCGCGACAACCGAGGAGGCTACGAACGAAAGTCTTCCGGGCGAAGCGACTGCCACGACCGAAACGGAGAGCACGGGCGACGTCACGGCTAAAATCGATTCTACTGCGACTGTCGCAACTGACTTGCCGACCTCTGGACCGGAAGATCTGTTGCCGATAGCGTTGATCGCAGGAGCGCTGGTGGCTTACCTTTCTTCGCGTAAAATGGTTAAAAACGAAGCCTAAAAATTTAGAAAGCGGAAATTTTAGAGCTGGGCTGAAAATGCCCAGTTTTTTGCGCGAAATATGGTATAATGGCTTAAAGCCCGGGTGGTGGAATTGGTAGACACGTATGCCTTAGGAGCATATGCCTCACGGCGTGCAGGTTCAAGTCCTGTCC
>CAVFNU010000112.1:0-3853 GCA_963624235.1 bacterium
ATATAACGCACCGCAATCTCAGAATTCTTAAATTTATAAGTATCATCCGCCCCTTGAATCGCAAATGGCACGATTTTAACCTGATATTTGTCGAAAAAGCCCGAAGATTTTTGCGCAACATAAGATTTCATGCAAACTACACATCCCGGGTCGAGAATGTCTAAAGCTAGCGCGTTCGTATTCTCCGAAACCGTAATTGAATTTAGCGTATAATCCTCAGCGTGATATTCGCGGAATTTATCTGGAATTGCTTCGAAAATTTCGCCCCATTCCTCAAACCAACGCCCCGTCGCCTCGAGGGCATTTTGGGGCTCGCTCTCATCGATCGAACAAACTTCCGCTCCTAGCGTACAAGATTCTGCCTTCGTTACGTTACAACTCCCTAGTACCCAAAGCGCCAACAGTGATTTAATCGCCGTTAATACCGCCCAGACAAACACTACTACGATCACTACTGCTAAAATTTCAATCAAAATCGACAGCGGTTTTAGCCATTTCGGATGTTTCATCACTACGTGACTAAGCAAACTATTTTTCACATCTTCTTTAAAGCCAATTTCACATTTTTGCAAGCGGACTTTTTTCCCGAGACAACTGCCAGATTTTTTTAACAACTTCCAATAAGTTCTGCCGACTTTGGGCTTAAAAATCGAGATAATTGCCACAAAAATCCCGATCAGCGCCAAAATAATAAATGCTGCGATACAAACCATTAAACAATTTTCTCCATTGTCTTTTTAACTTTTTCAATATCTTCCGGTCGGTTATGTAATCCCAGCGAAAATCGCACCAGCGGTGGCAGCCCTAAAACGTGATCCAGATAATAATGCGCACAGAAATATCCCGTCCGTGTCATAATATCCTCGCGCGAAAGCGCATTGCCGAGCAAATGCGAATCGATTCCCTCAACATAGAAGGACATAGTCGGATTCGGCTCGCGGTTTAAAAGATGAACTTTATTCGAATCATTCAAAAACTCAAATAGCTCTTGAGTATTATTCTCCAAATTTCGCCAATCACTTTTCGGACGACTCGACAGCCATTTTAAAGCTTCACCTAGCGCAATGATTTCGCCCCAAGCTTGTAATCCTGCCTCGAAACGCGTATAACGATGCTCCTTCCCCTCTGCGCTCAAAACATAAGAATCTTCCGAAACATCATCGACCATTCCGCCGCCGACAAATCCCGAAACCAGTCGCGGCGCTAAATCATCTCGCCAAACAATCACGCCGAGCGACGGTGCATACATTTTGTGCGCCGAAAAACAAATCACATCCGCTTCGACTCCACGTAAAACTTCGCTCGAATGCGCCATTGCCTGCGCGGCATCGATAATAATTATCCCATCGGCCTTATGCACCGCCTTTACTACTTCTTTGATATTCTTCAACTTCCGCCCATCAAAATTCCCTGCGCAATTTACAACCACCACCGCTTTTTCAAAATCATAATTCTGAATATTAATCGAGCCATCCTCCTCGCGTTTCATAATTTCACGCGGGATCTCTAATCTCTCCGAAAACGCGATCGTCGCCAAAAATGGCGAATTATGTTCAATCTCACTAGTCATCACTTTTTCGAATTCCCCCGCTCGAATTTGCGACAAAACTAGATTTATCCCATAAGTTGTGTTTAGCGTAAACGAAACTGTATATTTTCGCGCCGACAACTTCAAAAACTTCAACACTGCCATGCGCGTCGCCTCAACTTTTTCATCCGTCTCGACCCCCCATTTATATTTCACCCTCTCGCCACAAGAATTATGTTCGGTGTAATATTTTTCAAGCACTTCAATTATCGGTCGCGGGCGCAAACTTTGACAAGCGCAGTCCAAATAAACCTCCCCCGCTCCCAAATAATCAAAATCGTCCATAGAACTATTATACAACGAAAAATCTGCCTTGCGGCAGATTTCCCAAAAACAATTGACTAACTTTTTAAACTTTGTTTAGAATTAAACTTATGCGAGCTCAACTGTCGCGCCAGCTTCTTCAAGCGCTTTCTTCATCGCTTCAGCATCGTCTTTCGCGACTTTCTCTTTCACCGTTGCCGGCGCGCCATCGACGATCGCTTTAGCTTCACCAAGACCAAGCCCGGTAGCTTCTTTTACGGCTTTGATCACCGCGATTTTTTGCGAACCAGCGTCTTTCAAAACGACGTCGTATTCGCTCTTACCTTCGTCCGCAGCCGCTTCACCGCCAGCCACTGGACCCGCCGCCACTGCAACTGCCGCCGCTGCTGGCTCAATGCCATATTCATCTTTCAAAACATTTTTCAGTTCATTTACTTCGAGAACAGTCAATTTGACCAATTCCTCGGCTAATTTTTTAATATCTGTAGCCATTTTAATCCTTTCTAATGATTTTTAATTTGGTTGCAAATTATTTAGCGTTTGCTTCCAATCCGGAAACAATTCCCGACAAGCCACCAGAAAGCGCCGAAACGCTGTCGGTAATCGGCGAAAGAAGTTGTGCCACAACTTGTGCGACCAATTCGTCTTTGCTCGGCATTGCCGCGAGTTCTTTGACCTCATTTTCGGATAAACTTGCTCCTAAATCGGAAAAGCCGCCCACGAGATCTAAGGCTTTATGTTTTTTTGCGAATTCAGCCAAAACTTTTGCCGGCGCAACTTCGTCATTGTCGGAAACTGCATAAAGCAATTGTCCCGTAAGTCCGGTCGTGTCCGTGTCCTTATAGACCGCGATTTGTCCCATCGCAACTCGGACTAAACGGTTTTTTACGACCTTGATTTGGACATTTGCTTCACGCGCGGCTTTTCGCAAATCTTGCAATTCCGCTACGGTTAAGCCTTGATATTTCGCATAAACAGTTATTTTCGCATTCGAAAGTAACTCTGTCAAATCAGCAACCAATTTATTCTTTTTATCCTTTGAAATTGCCATAAAAAGTTCCTTGGTTATGTTTTATATTCAGTTAGCCAATTGTTAAATAGCGTCACCAAATATTAAGAATTTCCTCGGTGGCATGATTAAGAGATACTCCGCCACTGTCATTGGCAACTCTCTCCATTATATCACACCTGTTTCTAAAAGTCAAGATACGCGTTTCGTGGTTAAGAATTGGAAAAGCGAACCGAGAATCGAAACTCCGATTAGAATCGGCCAATAATGCACTGTCGGGTTGAGGTTTGGTACCATTGCAAGTAGAGCGATAGTTAATACATATGCCCCTGCAACAGAGGTGATAACGATTGTTGCGGGCTTCATCAAGGTCACCGCAATTCCCGCTAGCACTACGCCAACTATTGCACCAATCGCTAAAGTTTGCATTTCTGTGCCGAAATATTGCGCTGCAATTACGAGCGTTAGCGCAAAGCAAATCCCACCAAGGCATAATTTTTCAATCGAAAATCCGAGCAACGCCAACAAAAGACCTCCGCCGATCGGAATTAAAGTCTGATATAATTCATCTGTCGCGACCTCCGGTAATAAACCCGTAATCGTCGGCATCAGAAATTCCATCAAGCTATAACCTAGCAAAAACCAAATGATGAAAAAAGCGATTTTTTTAATTCGGTAACCGAAAAGAATTATTACCGCGCTAATCACTATCGCTACGATCAGTTCCGGCATCGTTAAACTTTGGACAAAAGTATTTATATCCATAAACTTATTATAGCACAAAAAAGAGCGTCCGTTTGTCGAACGCTCCCTTTTAATTAGTTGTAAAGGTTTTCGATCTGGATCGACGGTCCCATCGTAGTAGTGATGAACACCGACTTCACGTAGGAGCCTTTTAAGGCGTTTGGTTTTTGCGTCTTCAACGAATCAAAGAATGCATTCGCATTTTCGGCCAATTTCTCCGTCCCAAACGAAGTCTTACCGATGCCGAT
>CAVFNU010000113.1:0-2790 GCA_963624235.1 bacterium
AGAATCCGATTCTGGGGATCCATAGTGGTCTCCCAGAGTTGTTTCGCGTCCATCTCACCCAACCCCTTAAAGCGTTGTTGCGCAGTATAGCCAGCTTGTTTGAAACGTTCCTGATTTTCGTCGATCTTGCTGCCGTTTTGGCGTTTTTCGGCGATTTTTTCAGTTAATTTATTCTCAAGCGCAGCCTCATCGTAAAGATAGTCGATTTTACGAGTATTGCCGGTCCCTTTAATCAACCCAAACAGAGGTGGTTTCGCGAGATAAACATGTCCTTCTTCGATAACTTGTGGCATGTAGCGGAAGAAGAAAGTCATGAGCAAAGTCGCGATATGAAGCCCATCGACGTCGGCATCAGTCATAAAGATGATTTTATCGTATCTTAAGCCTTCGATGTTGAATTGATCACCGATACCGACACCAAGCCCCTTAATTAGAGAAACTAATTCCTGATTTGCGAGCATTTTATCGAGACGAGCGCGTTCAGTGTTCAAAACTTTACCTCTTAGAGGCAGAATGGCCTGGATTTGAGGGTTGCGCCCCTCTTTCGCGGAACCGGCCGCTGAGTTACCCTCAACGATAAAGAGCTCACATTCTGAGCGATCTCGAGAAGAGCAATCGGCGAGCTTCGAAGGAAGATTTAACCCTTCAAAAGCCCCCTTACGAATGACATTATCACGAGCGGCCCGAGCAGCCTTTCGTGCCCGCGCCGCAACAGTCGCTTTATTGATGATTTTCCTCGCTACGGCTGGATTTTCTTCGAGATAATAGGCGAAATATTCGCTCATTACCTTATCGACTAGACCCCGTGCTTCGGGGTTGCCGAGTTTATTTTTAGTCTGCCCCTCGAATTCAGGATTCGGCAATTTAATCAAGATTACCGCTGTTAGCCCCTCTTTAATATCGTCGCCAGTCAAATTATCGTCTTTTTCTTTCAAAAGATTATTTTTTCGAGCATAATCATTGATTGTGCGATTCAGAGCTGTGCGAAAACCGATTACATGCGTCCCACCATCAGGTGTGAGAACGTTGTTCGCAAAAGGCTTGAGAGTTTCTGCAAAACTATCATTGTATTGAACTGCGATTTCAACACCGTTATCACCAACTGTCTTATCAACATAGAAAATATCGTCCGAAAGCACCTCTTTACCGTTATTAAGACGCTTGACATAGCTTTTAATCCCGCCTTCGAAATAAAAAGTTTCACGCTTCCCTGTTCGCTCATCCAGAGTCGTGATCAAAAGTCCCTTGTTAAGATAAGCTTGATGTCGGGCATAATTTAAAATCCAATTATAATCAATATCAACACCGTTTTTGAAAATCTTAATATCGGGGTAGAAAGTAATCGAAGTACCACGCTTAGTGGTTTTACCAGTAATCTGTAAATCAGAGGTCGGTTTACCGGTGTCGAATTCGATATGGTGAATTTTCCCATCTCGATAAACTTCGGCGATCATATGGGTCGAAAGCGCATTTACGACCGAAGAGCCGACCCCGTGAAGCCCAGAGGCAGTTTTATAGCCTCCGTCACCGAATTTACCACCAGCATGAAGAACAGTTAAAACCGTTTCAAGAGTTGATTTTTTGGTTTTTGGGTGAATATCAACAGGGATGCCGCGCCCGTTGTCCTCAACTCGCACACCACCGTCAGCAAGTACGGTAATGTCGATTCGAGTACAGAATCCAGCAATCGCCTCGTCGATCGAATTATCAGCAATTTCTTTGATTAGATGGTGCAGCCCGTCATATCCGGTCGAGCCGATATACATACCAGGGCGAATGCGTACGGCTTCAAGCCCCTCTAGTACGCGAATTTCAGACGCATCATATTCGTTAGCTTTATCGGCCATTTATTACCTCTTCTTAATTATTTTTCTCCTCTTATTATACTCCCTATTAATGAAAATTTCAAGAGGTGATATAATAAAGATATGACCTATCTAGATTATGCGGCGACGGCGCCGATGTTGCCAGAGACGATACAGGCAATGCATGAGGCGGAAAAAGAATTTTTCGCAAATGCGTCGGCGCTTCACACCCCTGGACATCTGGCAATGAATCAGATTGAAGAGACGCGAGAGTTGTTGGCGGAATTGATTGGGGCTTCGCCAGAGGAAATTATTTTCACCTCTGGGGCGTCAGAGAGTAATAACACCATAATTCGGACTTTTGAAGGCTGCAAAATCGAAACTTCCCCGCTCGAACATCATTCAATTATCGAAACTGCACAGAAATATCAGGGGTCAAAATTGCCGAAATTATATTCTTATATGTTGGTAAATAACGAAATTGGGGAGATTTTAGAGCTTCCAGATATTGAAGCTCGGGAATTTACGGATTCGGAATTATTCGAAGCAAAAACAGATTGGGGAAAACCATTAGTGACCGAGCGGAGGGACGCTTATCTCCATTCGGATTTAACTCAAGCACTCGGAAAAATCCCTCTGAATGTTTACGAGTTGGGTTTAGATTATGCGACTTTTTCGGCGCATAAAATCGGCGGTCCAATAGGGGTCGGGGCACTTTTTGTGCGAAAAGGAGTGCCGTTTAAACCGTTAATTATCGGCGGAAACCAGGAACAAAAACGGCGAGGTGGAACTTATAATACGGTAGGAATTATAGGTTTCGGAGCGGCTTTAAAGCAAGTTTCACAGGGGCGAACT
The DNA here is from genome assembly GCA_963624235.1 of bacterium. Classification (GTDB taxonomy): domain Bacteria; phylum Patescibacteriota; class Saccharimonadia; order Saccharimonadales; family Saccharimonadaceae; genus Nanosyncoccus. Next base: position 2,661 of record CAVFNU010000113.1, read on the forward strand.
TGGAAAAAATACGACACGAGAGTACGAAAATTGCGTGACGAGCTAGCGTGGCGAATTTTGACGGAAATTCCGGGGAGTAGTTTGAACACAGATCTGAGCCCGGGAGCTTCCCTGCCAAATATTTTAAATG
>CAVFNU010000114.1:0-4368 GCA_963624235.1 bacterium
AGAATGACGGTTTGGTTGCCGTGGAGGGATTTAAAATAATCTTCGCATTTTTGTTGGAAGGCAGCGTCGCCGACGGCGAGAACTTCGTCGAGAAGGAGAATGTCGCCTTTGGCGCGGATAGCAATCGAAAAGGCAAGGCGAACTTGCATGCCAGAGGAATAATTTTTAAGTTTTTGATCTTGAAATTCTTCGAGCTCGGCGAATTTCCAGATTTCGGAATACATTTCTTCGACTTCTCTATGTGAAAAGCCGAGTAAGGCGCCATTTAAATAGACATTTTCACGGCCAGTAAGATCAGGGTTAAAACCGACACCGAGTTCGATAAAGGGAATAAGATTACCGTCAATAACAACTTCGCCTTTTTCGGGGTAATAAATGCCACCGAGAGTTTTAAGAAGAGTGGACTTTCCAGATCCGTTACGACCGACGATACCAACAAACTCACCTTTTTTAATATCGAAAGTTAAGCCGTTTAAAACTTTTTGTTCTTTAAATCCTTTGATGCCACGAAGGCGATTAAAAATAGACTGTTTAAGACTCATTGAACGTTCGGTCGGGAGACGAAAACTTTTATGTAAATTCGAGACATGGATCGCGATATCGTTATCAGAATTAATTTCTTTACGGGTGCCGACTATGCGTTTGCTCATTTAGATGTCCTCCGCGAAGAATTTAGATTTTTTACGGAAATAGAAAATTGCGAAAATGAAGATGATGGCGATGAAAATAAATGGGAAAAATTGGAGCCAGGGATTTCCGACATAATTCCAAGTAGTGACGGTTTCGGAAGTGATGAGGTTGTGGCGAATGTCTTGAATCGCTTGAGCAATAGGGCAGATAAGAAGGATTTTCGCGGCGACGGCAGAAGTTTCGGCGATCATAGAAATTGGATAGATAATCGGAGTAGCATAGAAGAGGGCTTGGGTAAGTACATCCCAAATCGAGGTGATGTCACGGTAGCGAACATTGATTGCGCCGAGAAGAAAAGAAATGCCGAGCGACAAGATGTAAATTTCAAAGAGCGAAAGCGGGACAAGCAACCAGTTCCAACTCGGCTCAACGCCGTTAATTAAAGCGAAAATGACGACAACGACAAGATTAATCAACATGTTAATTACGGCGGTTAAAGTCGCGGAAACGACAACAATATATTTCGGGAAAGAAATTTTCCGGATGAGGTCGCCGCGATTGACCATAGCTTGAATACCTTGAGAAGTGCATTCGGTGAAGAAGCTCCAAATTGTCGTTCCGGCGAGTAGATAAACCGGGTAATGAGGAATGTCGCTGCCGAATTTTAAGAGTTGGCCGAAAACAAGATAGAGAATCGCAAACATCATAAGCGGGCGAAGCAGGGCCCAAAGATAGCCAAGAACGGAGCCTTGATAACGCAACTTAAAATCGGTGCGAGTCAATTCAGAAAGTAGAACACGATTTTTTTTATTTAAGACATGCGGGATGTTCATGTAGTATATTTTAGCACAAAATGATATAATATTCTACATGGGAAAGATTTTAGTAACTGGGGGAACCGGATATATCGGTTCGCATACAATTGTTGAACTTTATAAAAAAGGGTGTGAGATTGACGTTTTAGACAATTTGTTTAATTCGAAAATTACAGTATTGGATAAAATTGAGAAAATCGTGGGAAAGCGGCCGAATTTTTACGAGGTTGATCTGCTTGATTATGAAAAAATGGATAAAATATTTGCGGAAAATGACTATGATTTAGTGATTCATTTTGCTGGGTTGAAGGCGGTGGGGGAGTCGGTTGAGAAGCCGCTTAAATATTATGAAAATAATGTTGGGGGGACGATTAATTTGCTGAAATGTATGAAAAAATATGGAGTGAGGAAAATTATTTTCTCGTCTTCAGCAACGGTTTATGGCGAACAACCGGTAGCAAAATTAGATGAAACGATGACGACGGGAACGGGGATTACGAATCCATATGGTGAAACTAAATTTATGATTGAAGAGATTTTGAAAGATGTGGCGGTTTCGGACCCGGAATTTCAGGCGGTGATTTTACGATATTTTAATCCGGTAGGAAATCATCCGTCGGGTCTTTTGGGTGAAGATCCGAATGACATCCCGAATAACTTAATGCCGATCGTGATGAAAGTTTCGCGGGGGGAGATTGCGGAGCTGTCGGTTTATGGTGATGATTATCCGACGCCGGATGGAAGCGGAGTGCGGGATTATATTCATGTGGTAGATCTTGCGAAGGGACATGTGGCGGCGATGGATGTGATGAAGCCTGGGGTGTTAGTTTATAATCTTGGAACAGGAAAAGGAACGTCGGTGTTTGAGATGATTGCGGCGTTTGAGAAGGCGAGTGGAAAGAAGTTGCCGTATAAAGTTGTGGGACGACGCGCGGGAGATTTGGCGGAGATTTATGCTGATCCAGCGAAGGCAGAAAAAGAATTGGGATGGAAAACGGAACTGACGGTTGAAGATGCGATGCGCGACACGATGACTTATTTGAATAATTTGTAGGCTAGTTTTAAGAGATTTGGATTAATTAGCGCGAGTTTTAGGGCGATTTTGTCGATTTTTCCGGCTTCGGGATTTTTAGTGATGAAAGTTTGATGTTCTTCGAGATAGTCTGTGAGTTCTTTGGTTCGTGGATGGTTTTTGGGGATTTGACGAAGGAGAGAAAAGCGTGCGCGCATGCGACGTTCGTTAGTGGTGTTTTTTAGATTAGGGAAATGTTGATCGAGATCATCGCACATTTTGTCAGTGAGTTCGATTAAATCAAATTTTCGGTCGTCGAAATTTTGATTGATGATTGAATTTTTATGGTGAATGTAAAGATAAAATTCATCGGGAAGAAAAACGATTTTTTCGGCTTTTTGAATAAGTTTATAAGTTGTGCCGACGTCTTCGTGAAGTTTACCGACGGAGAATTTGATGTGATCGAAAAAATGGCGCGGAAAAAGTTTCATAGTAGCGGAAACCATAAAACCCTCTTCTTTTAACATAGCTTTCAAGGCGGATTCGGTTGAAAAAACTTTTTGAGGATAGTGATTATTGTTGAAATGTTTGATTGTCTTGTCCGGGAAGAGTTCTTTGAAAGAACAAACAGCGACATCAGCGTGAGATTTTTTAAGTGCGCCGAGCATTTTTTCAATCATTTCTGGTTCGATTATATCGTCGCTATCGACAAAGGTAATAAAATCGCCAGAAGCGAGTTTTAGACCGGCATTTCTGGCATTGGAAAGACCTTGATTTTTTTGAGTGATGATTTTGAAGTGAGACTCTTTTTTTGCGTATTCTTTGAGAATGGTTTCGGAATTGTCGGTTGATCCGTCATTAATGACAATAATTTCGAGATTTTGATAAGTTTGGTCGATGATGGAATCGAGACATTTTGAGAGATATTTTGCGGTGTTGTAGACCGGGACGATGATTGAGACTTTAGTTTTTTGGTTCATGGATTTTGTTTTCCTTTGCATCCTTCTTTTTATCTTTCTTCTGATTGAAAACGAGACGGTCGTAGAAGCAATAATTCAAAATCATCGTGACGATGTTGACGAGAATAAAGACGCCGGTGCTTTCGATAAAATCGAAATTAAAGGGAAGATGAAGAACTTCGAAGATTTGGAGGGCAAACTCGTAAAGCGGAGTGAAAAGTCCGAAAAACCAAGTTAGAGAAGGTGAAAAAACGACAGCGAGGAGTGCGTTCCAGATGAAAAAATTGAGGATGCCGGTTTTGGTTGGTTGGCGTTCTTTCCAAGTGATTCTGGAATGGAGGATATAGGCGAGGACGGCGGTGATTGAAGTCGAGATAAGGGAAGAAAGCCAAAGTAATTCACTGTTCTTAATGGTAACGAGGGCTAGGAAAGTGTAAAATAAATAATTGAAGAGTGCGAGGGTGATACCAACGACGACGAATTTGCTGACGCGTTTTTTGGTGGTGGGTTGTTTATACTGATCGCTGTGTTCGTTTTGATTGTTTTCAGCGGTTTTAGCGGTCTGACGGGGCTGGGTTTTTGTCGTTGGTTCTTTTTTCATTATTTCTATTATATCATTATGGGAAAGAAAAAATAACCCTGCGGGTTATCTTATTTTTCGTGGTGACCTCTGCGGGAGTCGAACCCGCGTTGTCGGGATGAAAACCCGATGTACTAACCGTTATACTAAGAGGCCACGGTAATTATTATAATAACAAAAAATGTTGAAAATTGCAAGAGGGGAATTGATGTTATTCAAATATGGACAAAAAGGGGGGATTTGGTGTATAATATATGCGTTTAGAGAGATTTTTTATGGCAGAGATTTTTGGGAATGAGAATTTCATTAGGGTAAGGGGCGCGAGGCAGAATAATCTGCAGAATCTTGATGTTGATATTCCGCGGGATAAGT
>CAVFNU010000115.1:0-6436 GCA_963624235.1 bacterium
AGCCGTGAATGTTGGAAAAGAGCTCGCAAAAGCAAGTGGTGCGACGGCGGGAGATGCGGCGGCGGCAGTGAGTTATGCGCGGTTGAATTCTGAAATTTTAGCGATGGACGCAGCGGCGGATCGGCTAAATCGTAGTCCGCTCGATGTAACATCAAAAAATACCTTCCTCGGGTCGATTGTTTATAAAATGGCGGTGGCGAGTGCTAAAAATATTGGTAAAAATTCAGAATTTTTCGGAATGATTTTTTCCGGTATTAAAACTTTTTCTAGCATGACGAGCGGAGCAGTAGCAAGTTTAATGCCGACGAGTTACGCGGATGAAGCTGCTGGGTATTTAGCTAGTTTTGGAGATTGCGAAACTTATGGAACGATCGGCGCAGTAGGTTCACCACAATGTGCTGAAATAGCGACTTTTGATACTTCGACTTTGAACAATACTTTTAATGATGCTGGCTTTAAGGCGTTTGTCGAAGCGAATACAACCTTGAATTCATCAGGAACACGAACAATTAATCGAAATTCAGACTTGGCAAACTTTATTTTATACAACAATGAGCGGACGACACCACTCGGGGTGATCGATGGAGGAATTTTAGAATCATTATCTACAGGTTCTTCATCGGTAGGTTTTATGTCGGATATTTTGAAAATGATTCAGACTTTTCTCGGAACATCAGAAAGTGAACAACGTATTGCTTCGGGGGCGATATATGTAAACTCTACAACAAATTCGGATTGGCAAACTTATAAATATGCGCAACGCTATGTTTCGCTAGCACGAGCAACTGAATCGTTAAGACAATATGCAGGTGACGAAACTTCTTATACTAGCATCGAATTTTTCGAAGGCGCGCAAAATCCAGTTATTGCTTTTCTGGAAGACTATTATTATGTAGCTCAACGCTAGTTAGAATTACTTGGTGATGTTTGAAATTTTGAACCAAACATTCGCGGCGAGATTCATCAAGTTCAGAAAAAACATCGTCGAGTAGAATTAAAGGCTTTTGATTTAGAATTTCCTCAATGAGTTTTGCCTCGATGAATTTTAGAGCGAGAATAATCGAGCGAGTTTCGCCCCGCGAAGCAGATCCGTCGGCTGGTTTATGATTAAATTCAAAGATATAATCATCGTGGTGAATACCAAAAATCGTATGCCCAAGACAAGATTCTTTATTGAAGTCTTTTTCAAATTCAGCCAGATATTCAGATTCGGTAATACTTTCGGAAACTTTACTCTGATATTTTATCTCAACAAGATCATCGTTCTCGGCAATAGAATGATAAGTATTGTTTAATCTAGAATTTATTTCATTAACGAAGTTCCTGCGCGTTTGATTAATCTTTATACCAAGTCGAGCGAGTAAAATATCCCAAGAAAATAGCATTGCTCGAGTTAGGTTTTCGTTTTTTAAAATTTCGTTACGTTGTTTTAGGGCTTTTTTATATTTCGAAAGATCTGATGCGTATTCATTACTGAGTTCGGAAAAAATGAGATCAAAATAATCTCGTCGACGACCAGGTGCATGGCTAATTAAATTAAGATCCGAAGGAAGAAAAAGAATGACAGGATATTTGGCTTTTTTAGGAAGACGACTAGAATTTTTACCTTGTGCTGAAAATTTTTTATTTATACCGTCATAAATCGCGACAATGATTTCTCCGTTTATGTATTCTAATTCAATACGATAAAAATCGGCACCGCGTTTAATAATTTCCGGATCGGTAGCACGAAAACTTTTACCGCGAGTTAGAATATAAATAGCCTCTAAAACAGAAGTTTTTCCGCAACCATTTTCGCCGAGAATAAGCGAAGTTTTAGGTGTGCATTCAAGCTCATAATGAGTATGATTACGAAAATTAATCAATTTAATAGACTTTATAATCATCGGTTTAGCTTATTTATTGAGTGGCATGATAATATGCGTGTATTTATTACTTTTTTGATTTTTAAGCACGATCGGGGCAACACCGTCAGAAAATTCAAAAGTAATTTCAGGTTCTTCGAGAGCATTTAAGGCATCGAGTAAGAAACGGGAGTTTAAATTGACTTTTTCGTCTTGATCGACGGAAGTCTCGATCCGAGAGTCATTTTCACCAAATTCATTAGCGATCGATCTGACGGAAAAGGTGTCAGGAATAATAGTTTCGCAGAGAATCGAACCACCAACAGAACGAGAGAAGAGAGCGGCAAGTTTCGTGACGCGAATTAATTCTTCGCGATTAAGAGAAGTTTTTACTTTGCTGTCTTTTGGAATTAATTTTCGATAATCCGGAAAACTGGCGTCGATTAATTTCGAGATGACTTCAATTTCGTCAAAACGGAAACGAACTAGATCTTCATTGAACGAAATTTCAATTTCTTCGGCGCTTTCAGGAATAGAACGTAGAACTTCCTGAAGGGAGGTCGAGGGAACGATTGCACTGACTTCGCTTTTAACTTTTTCGATAATCTTCTTTTCGGCGAGACGATAGCCGTCGGTCGCGGCGATAGCAAGAACATCTTTGTCTGTGTTAAAATAAACTCCAGTAAGTGCGGGACGAGTTAAATCATTTGAGCTTGCGATTAAAACTTGGTTAACGCTAACCTTAAATTCATCGATACCCATCTTAAAGGTAACGGCGGACTTTTCATTAATCTCAGGGAGTTCTGGAAAGTCATCAGCGATAGCGCCGTTGATGGTTGAAGAATATTTTCCGGCAGAAATGGTAACTTTAGTATCTTTAGAAGAGATTTCGACGATTTCGCCTTTTGGCAGATTAGAAACGAATTCGGCTAATAATTTTGCTGGGACGGTAACAACACCATCTTCAGAATTAGACACCGGTAAGAAATCAATAATTGCCATATCGAGATTAGTGGTGATAAGGGAAACTTTTTTCTGATCGACGCGAATTAAGACATTGTTTAGAATTGGTAAAGTGACTTTTCCGATCGCAACTCGACTGACATTATTTAGGGCGCGACTAAGTTTTTCTTGAGTAACTTTGATTTTCATTTATAATCCTTTCTATTAATTATTTTGTAGTTATTGTTGTAGGGTCGGTGGAATAGTGGATAAGATAGTTGAAATACAGAGGTGGGGAGGCGGTGGAAAAGGCAGTGTGAAAGATTGAAAAAGTTGGTGGGAAAGTGGAGTTTTGCACTAACTAAATGTATTATAAAAAGTTTTGCACGATTTTTTACTTTAGATATACACGATGTTTTACGCAGAGTTTTGCACAAGTTTTCAACAATTAGCTTAGCCATAGATTTTCTCCTTAATTTCTTCGATTTGGTCGCGAAGAACGAAATTTAGTTTAAGGTCGCTTTCGATTTTTTTAATACCATGCATAACAGTAGTGTGATCCTTAACGCCGACTTCGTTAGCGATTTTATTGGTGCTAAGATTAAGCTCTTTAGAGATTAAAAACATTGCAACTTGGCGAGCGTTTTTAATGTTAGCGACGCGTGATTTACTGCAAAGTTCTTTTGTAGAAAGATTATAGTATTTTGCGACTTTTTCGACAATTTGTTTCGAAGAAACGGGGCGGAGTTTTGAAACTTTATTAACAGATATAGCACCGTTTTCGATTAATTCGAGCGGAGTAAGGCCGCGAACTTCAGACATTAAAAGAATAGTGGAAAATTCGCCTTCGAGATCGCGAATATTAGTATTGACGTTTTCGGCAATATATTCGATAGCTTCAGGTTCGATTTCGGCGCCCATAAATTCGGCTTTGGCGCGAAGAATAGCGCATTTATCTTCGAATTTTGGAAGTTGAAGATCAAAGGCGCCGGCCCAAGTTAAACGCGAAGCTAAACGTTCGTCAACGGATTTGATTTGATTGGGAAGACGATCGCTAGTGACGATAATTTGTTTATTGAGTTGGTAGAGGTCATTAAAGATGTTGAAGAATTCTTCTTGCGATTTTTCTTTACCGACGATGAATTGGAAATCATCGATAATTAAAACGTCGAGTTTGCGGAATTTATGATTAAATTCTTTACCTTTACCATTCTTAACAGAGTCGATAAAATCGGAATAGAAATGAGAAATTGGGGTGTAGAAAATTTTTAATTCGGGGTCACGCTTTAAAAGTTCATTACCAATAGCTTGAACAAGATGGGTTTTACCGAGCCCAGGACCACCATAAAGAAAGAAGGGATTATAACGATCACCAGGAGCATCAATAATGCTACGAGCGGCCGAAACGGCGAGATCGTTGTTTGAGCCGACAATAAAATTATCAAGGGTGTATTTTTGATTCAATCCCGTGTCATTCGGGGTGGATTCTTTTTTAAGTGAAGAATGAGAAACTTTTTTATGTTTTTTAATATCTTCTTCAGTAGTAGAAACTTCTCGTGAACGGATTTTGGGTTTAGTAGGTGAATTGAGCTCGAAAATTAGTTCTTTAACTTCGATTTGATTATTTTTAAGAGCATTTACAATAAGATCGTAGTAACGGTTATTGAGTTGTTTAACATAGAAAGTGTTTTTGACACCAATTTTAACCCGACCGTTTTCAGCGGAAAGGAGAGTGGTGTCTTGAAACCACGTGGAAAAATTGGCTGCAGAAATTTGTTGCTCGATTTCAGCAAGTGCGTTTTTCCAAACGTCGTACATTTTGACCTCCTTCTTATGGGTAATTATAGCATGAAAGAGGGGAGTTTTCCACAGGTTTGTAAAAGAAAATGATTGTGTTGTAATAGAAAAAATAAGTTACAGAGGTAGTTTTTTCCACATAATTAAAGAAACCCCATAAAAAGCTGTGGAAAACTTATTGAAAACTGTGGAAAAATGCGGTATAATATATAAAGAATTTGAAAAAAATTAAAGTTTAAGGAATAATATGCCAAAACGAACATATCAACCGCATACGCGGCACCGCAAAGCTGAACACGGCTTTATGAAAAGAAACGCGACGAAGAGTGGGCGAAAAGTTTTGAAACGACGCCGACTGAAAGGTCGGGCGCGGCTCAGTGCTTAATAAAAAATATCGATTTCACTCTCGGGGGGGAGTGAAATATGTTTATAAAAACGGAAAGACGATTCGAGGTCCGAAGATGTCTTTAGTTTTTTGTGACAATACAAGGGGGTTTACGCGAGTAGCGGTAGTGGTGTCGAAAAAGGTGGAAAAATTAGCGGTGGATCGGAATCGGATTCGGCGGCGAGTTTATGAAGCGGTGCGTTTGAATTTTGATGGAGTACCGAAAAAAAGAGATTATATTTTTGTGATTTATGCGAAAGATGTGAAAAAAATGCCGTTTGGGGAGCTTGAAAAAGAAATTGGAAGGTTGGTTGAAGAGAGTAAGGTGTGTTATAATAAGAAGAATGGATAAAAAGAGTGTGAAAAAATATATCTATTGGGGGATTTTTATAATTTTTGTGATTGGCTCGATTGCGGCTGGGGGGTTGTTTAATTTTATTGATATAATTATCGTGCGACCGATTGTGAATATTCTATTTGTGATCTTTAATTTAGTTCATGATTTCGGTCTGGCGATTATTATTGTGGCGGTACTGGTGAAACTGTTGATGTGGCCAGTAATGAAGAAACAAATGAATCAGACGAAATTGATTCGGAAGTTACAACCTGAGCTGACAAAAATTAAGAAGAATTGTAAGGGAAATAGACAACTCGAATCGCTACAAACGATGGACCTTTATAAACGGTATAATGTGAAGCCGATGGGGTCGATGTTGACTTTGATAATCCAGTTGCCGGTATTTATTGCGATTTTTTCGGCGATTAATGTGATCGCAGTGCCACGTCCAACGGACAACTTAATGAACCGCGCTTATGATTTCGTTGCTTATGAAGGTTCGGAAATTAAAAATTTGGAAGAAAAACAAGAAATTTACCTTGCGGATTTAAATAATAATGAAATTCCGACAGAAGAAAAAGCGGAATATGATTTTCATCCGCAATTATTCGGAGTGATTAATTTGGATGCGAAAGCGGTAAATGTGTTTACGGGCAATTTTTCGATCAGCGCGTTATTTATTTTAGCCTGTGCGATTTTGGCGTCGGTAATTCAGTATTGGGCAACAAAACAACAGATGCCGTCGGGGCAATCTGAAAAGAAAAAGACTTTTCGTGATTTAATTAATGAAGCAAAGGCAGGGCGAGAACTGGACGAGACGGATGTGAGTCAAATGACAACAAGACAGATGGCTTGGATGATGCCGGTGATGATGTTTATGATTATGTTAAATTTGAACGGGGCGTTAGCATTTTATTATTTCTTGAGTAATATTATTACGGTGACACAGCAAAGAATTATCTTAAATCGAGTTGATGATGAAATTGATGAAGCGACAGATAAGGCGGTACTAAAAGAATTGAGGGGGATTAAAGAGGCTGAAGTGGTGGAAAATAAAAAAACAGGGACAAAAATAACAAGAATCTCCGCGAAAAATATTAAAAAGAAAAGGAGATAAATTATGAATAAAGA
>CAVFNU010000116.1:0-6538 GCA_963624235.1 bacterium
CTATTGGTCTTTCCGGCGTGGTGGGGATTCTGCAGCATTCAAATCCCAACAGCGCTGCTTTGGCGGCAACGCCAGAGACCATAACCAGTCAGTCGACTGGTGGCGAGAATTTAGAAACACCAATCCATTATGATTATTCCGATTATTTAGACTTTGATCATAAGTCCAGTCGATATAATTACGGTACTGATAAGTCTCGTGTTTACGGCAATGAGGAACAAACTAAAAACGAGCTTATGGACGCGGCTTATAATTCACCAGAAAAGCTTGCTTCGTATGTGAAAGGAGAATACGCAAAACAAGTTTTCGATGATAATGAGCAAAAAGCACTCGGCATTTTTGACATGACTGAAGACGAACTTGATAATTTTCTGAGTGACCCTAATAATCCAGAGGCCGCCCCTATGCAACAGAAGCTTCTCGAGGCTCTCAAAGAACGCCTCGACGAATCAACTACTAGAATTACTTTTAACCTCGAAAACGAAGATGAGATTAGTCACTATATCATTTATATAGACTCAAACTCGGACGGCCAATTGACTCCAGACGAAGCCCACCTCGGCTATGCTGTTTCTGCTCGTAATCAATCTCCGCAAGCTAACGTTGAACGTCTTATTGATGGCGAATGGGTCAAGGTGCTAGATCTTAATCTTTCTTGTGGTTTCCAGCCGAACCTACCAGTTAATAAAACTCCTACTGTCCCATTTATTTCTGAAGATTCGCCGACTCCTGATACTCCGAATCCGTCTATCCCAGACAACCCACCAGATACTTCTACCAAGCCGAAAGACGCTGAAAATCTTGAACGTATCGACAAAAACGCTAATGAGGATATAGCCGATAATACTGGGACCGACGAAATAAACATTACTCCAACTGATGAAGTTAGCGATGATAACATCACTGAAGAACCGTCCGCTGAAGATTATCAGGGAACTGGTCCGGAAATCGCTGAAAACGATGCTTCGCAAAACGCTGAACCTGTCCAGGATCAGGTCAGCCCAGGAAATGATTACAGCCAAAATCAAGGGGGCGCCAATGCTGGCGAATACGCTCCAGTAACGCCTGACACCCAAGCTCAAGCTAAGGCAGATGCTAGCGAAATCCCGCAGAGTCAAGCTCCGACTGGTGGTCAGGCAATCGACGGCACTTTGAAAGATTTAGGAATAAATTAAGGGTAGGCAGAAAGGAATAAAATGAAAAGTTTCATTAACCACAAAAAGCAACTCGGATTGCTCGGCGTCGCTGCTATTTTCGGAGCCAGCCTGCTTGGAATCTCCTCGGTCTCGGCTTGGGGACCTGAACGTTCGACGTTCACTATGCAGACCCCAGCGACTTACCCGACCTTTAACTCGATCACCGATAATCCAACCATTGGCGACGAGCGTGATTTTGTCCGTATCGGCGAAGTCAACGCGGATGTTACGGATCTTAAAAATGAAGTCGAGATTGTCCCAGGTCGACAATATCTCGTCTATATTTATTTCCACAACAACGCTTCTAGCACTTTTAATGATTCTGCACATAACCATTCCGGCGTTGCTGTGAGAACTCGTATGGCTAGTTCGTTTTCAACTGTTTTAACGCCGAACGATAAAGGTAAAGTTACTGCTACGATCACTGCCGATAATACTAACCCCGAATCGGTTTGGGACGAAGCTTATTTTACTACTAAAACCGACAAAGTTTTGATGCATTATGTTTCTGGTTCATCTAGGATTTACAATGACTGGAAAGCAAATAATAGCGTCTTATCGACTAACCTCTTTACTGAAAAAGGCACTTTGCTCGGGCTCAATGAGCTAAACGGCGTAATCCCTGGTTGTGAAGAATACCATGGCGTAGTTACTTACGTTCTCCAAGCTGAAGAGCTTGGCGGTTCGGTTGATAAAACCGTTTCGAAAGACGGTACAAACTTTTCCGAAAGTGTCGACGCCGTGCCTGGCGATGAAGTAACTTTTCAGCTTGCGATCATTAATACTGGCGACGTAGCGCTCACTAATGCCACGATTAAAGACTCTCTGCCGGAAGGTCTGACGCTCGTTCCAGGTAGCGTCTCGCTTCGTGCTAACGATTCGGCCACTTCCGATCCACTTCCCGACAGCATCATTACGGATGGCTACAATCTCGGCACTATTGGCACAGGTAACACTGTCTATATCACTTATAAAGCAACCATAGGTGGTGAATATGATTGTAACGGCACAGAATTAGTCAATAACGCGACTTTAACTTACGATAGTGAGACCAAAACTGGTGACTCTAAAACTGATGGTGCTACTGTAATTGCGAAAGACGACGATTGTGGTGAGCCTGAAACTTGTGAAACCAATCCAAATCTTGATGGTTGTCAAGAAAAGAACTGTGCGACAAATCCTGAAATGGAAGGTTGCCAAGAGCTCCCCAACACCGGCCCGCTCCAAATCGTAATGGCGATCTTAGTGGTTGCAGGCATCGGTGGCGGCGGTTATTACCTCTATCGCACCCGCAAAACTTTGAAAACCGTCGAAAGTGGCGTCTCCGGTAAAGGGACCCCGAAAGTCGAAAAAGTCGATAATATCGAAAAAACCGAAAAAGTCGATGATCTCTCTTCCCAAAAACCCGATAATATGATAAAATAGTACGAGTAATAAAGGAATTATATGAAAAAAGCAGTCATTCTCGTCGGCGGGAAACAATATCTCGTCGCCGAAAAAGAGACCCTGCGGGTGGACCTCCTCCCAGCAGGCACCAAAGAGCTCGAAACTGACGCTTTACTCGTAATCGATGGTGACAAAACCACCGTCGGCACTCCTACGGTAAAGGGCGTAAAAGTTTCAGCGAAAGTTATTACGCCTGAAGTTAAAGGCGACAAAATCCGCGTCATTCGCTACAAAGCGAAAAAACGCGTCCACAAAGAAACTGGCCATCGCCAGAAATATTCCGAGATCGAAATCACCAAAATCGGATAAATCTAAAAATAAGCTCGTCAAAGAGCTTATTTTTTATGGTATAATATATTATATATGGTGCAGGTAATTTGTGTAACGAATCAGAAGGGCGGTGTTGGGAAAACCACTACGGCGGTTAATTTGAGCTATTATCTCGCAAAAGATAAGTTTCGCGTTTTACTTATTGATTTTGACCCACAGGGAAACGCTACTTCCGGTCTTGGGATTGAAAAAACCGACACTAAAGCATTAGGAGCGACTATGACCGAGGTCATTCTCGGTACTGCGAGGCTCGAACAAGCCATCCGCCCGACTAAATACAAAAATTTCAGCCTTGCTCCGACTACGCCTGAACTTGCGAATGCTGAAGTTGAAATGGCGAACATGCAGCGAAAATTCGTGCGTCTGCGTGATGCAATTCATTCTGTCGCAGCAAATTACGATTATATCATTATCGATTCGCCGCCATCGCTTAGTTTACTCACCGTGAACGGCATGATCGCTTCGAATTTTCTTTTACTTCCGGTTCAGACCGAATTCTATGCCCTAGAAGGCGTCGCGCAGCTTCTCGAAAGCATGAAATTAGTAATGAAGCAGGCTAATCCGAATTTAAGACTTCTTGGCGTGCTTGCGACCATGTATGATAAACGCACCAGCCTCTCCGCCCAAGTTTACGCCGAAATTAAAAAATATTTCAAGCAACTTACTTTTGAGACTACTATTCCGCGCAATGTCAGGGTTGCTGAGGCTCCGTCTCATGGTGTGCCAGTCGGCGTTTATGATAAATTTAGCAAAGGCGCGAAAGCCTATAAAGATTTCGCTAAAGAAGTAGAAGAAAGGACTAAAAATGGCTAGAGGTTTAGGGCGTGGTTTTGAAAGTTTAATTCCGACGGAATTGTTCGACGACGAATTCGACCCGACGGCGGTCGAGGACAAAAAATCTAGCGAATTAAAACAATTAAAACTTTCCGACATTGTGCGCGATGAAGAACAGCCTCGTCACGAATTCGACCCGGAAGCTCTCGAGGCGCTCGCGGCTTCGATCAGAGAACACGGCGTGCTTCAGCCGATCGTTGTCACTGAAGAAGAAGGGAAGTACAAGATCGTTGCTGGCGAACGGCGCTGGCGCGCTGCAAAAATCGCTGGTCTTGAAAAAATTCCTGCGATTATTCGTACCCTCGATTCTCAAAATCGTCTCGAACTTTCCATTATCGAAAATGCTCAGCGTGAAGATTTGAATGCGATCGAGCTTGCGACCGCTTATGCAAAACTTGCAACGCAATTCAATCTTTCTGCCGAAGATATCGCTGCCAAAGTCGGTAAATCTGAACAAACCATTCAGAACACTTTGCGTCTTTTAAGTCTTCCTGATACTGCAAAGAAAATCATGGTTAAGGAAAAACTCACTGAAGGCGTGATGCGACCATTAGTCTCTCGCGATGAAGCGACAATTAAAAAAGTTCTCCCGAAAATCGTTAAAGAAGGTTGGACCGCGCGTAAAGTTGAACGTTATTTTGCCGAAACTAAGAAAAAATCCAGCGCCGCTGCGATTAAGCGTGGACAATACCTAAAAGATGAAAACGCTCTCACCGAGAAATATAACATTCCTGCGAAAATTACTGGTCGGAGCTTAACTTTCAAATGTCGTTCCGAAGCGGAATTGAAAGAATTGATTGAAAAATTAAAATAAAACCGCTCCAAAATCACCTCAAAATTACTCCGAAATCGTTTTAAAACTTTATCAAACCCTCACATTTTAATCGGAATTTTTAGAATGTCCGAATTTTATCGAGCGGGAATAGTCGCATCACCACTGGTCCGATAATCCGGCAATACGGAATTGTTCCTAGTCCACTGCGCGAATCCCAAGAGTTCGAGCCTTCGCGGTTGTCTCCCGAAACGAACAATTCGCCTTCCGGAACAACCGTATCGACTTCACCCGAAGTGTATTCTTTCGGCCCGTCCGTCTCCGAAACTCGCCATTCGTTGTCATAAACAAATCCCTCTGGATGTTCGTCATTATAAATCGTCATCACGCCATCTTTCACCACCACGCGCTCTCCCGGAAATGCGATCACGCGCTTAATGATATATTGGTCATTTACGTTCGACGGCACCGAACAAGTCAGCGGATTTTTTACCCCCGCCGCTCGATATTCCGCGACTTTTTCCTCATCTTCATTTACGAATACGATAATTTGTCCTCGTTCCGGTACGTATTCTTCACCGAGAAAATGCGCCCACGAAACCGCCGCCCGATTCACTACCACTCGGTCGTCACCGTGCAAAGTATTTTCCATACTCCCCCCGACAACATTATACGACCGGTAAATATAAGTATTCAAAAACAACGTCCCGAGCACAATCAACAAAATAAATAGCCCAAGGCTGAGCAGGTCTTTACACAGAGGGTGTCTCTGGAAAAAAGTCGGTTCCATTCGCTCCATAACCTCCATTATAGCAGAAAAATCAAGGCTTTTTAAGCTTAATTTAATTTATCTGATATAATATAAAGATATGGCAGATTATATTTTAGCAAGAAAATCTCGCAACATCTTTAGCAACATGGTGCACGTTTTCTTGAATCTACTTCTCGGTATCGGCTCGGTCTTAATTACCGTGCTTTCTGGCAGCCCCTTGTTCGGCTTAATTCTAGTTCTAGCTTCGAAATGGCGAGTTTTTGCTGTGCGCTCGCGCTATCTTTGGCTGAACATTAAGTCTAATCTTGTCGATATTATCGTCGGAGTCAGCGTAGTACTTTTAACTTACTGCGCTGGTCCCGCCTTTTTGCCGGTCGATTTTGTATTAATGGCTTTTTATTGTGTTTGGTTACTATTTATCAAACCGCTTTCTTCCGAAGTTGCGACTCTGGCGCAATCCCTCGTCGCCGTCTTCCTCGGCATTTCTGCCGCGACAATTATGACCGCGAATCTTGACGCTATCGCGATTGTGCTGATCTCGTTCTTAATCGGCTATGCAGCCTCGCGTCATATTTTAGTCCAGAGCGATGACAAAGATTTCACTTTGACGACTCTAGTTTGCGGTCTAGTTTTCGCCGAAGTTGCTTGGCTTTGTTATTCTTGGTCAATCATCTACACTTTCGGCAGCACCGGCATTCGCATTCCGCAACTCGCGATCATCCTTACGATTTTTGCCTTCGTTTATAATTATACCCGTCAGGCGATGATCAAATATCAAGACGATTTTCGTTTCAAGCACATCATCGGTCCTGTCATTTTCGGTGTGGCGTTAATCGCGATTATCACGATTTGGTTTAGTAATCCAATATTTAATATTTAAAGGAGAAATATGGAAAAAGAAAAGGGCAAAATTGTTGAAGCTGAAGAGGTCAAACCAGAAGAGACTAAATCAGAAGAGGTTAAATCGGAAAAATCTAAGCCGGAAGAGGCCAAACCGAACGAAGCTAAAACGACCGAAAAATCTGAAACCGCCGAAAAGGCCGCAACAAGTCAGAAATCGACCAACAAAAATACTATCGCTATCGCACTTTCCGCAGTTGCCGTAGTTTTAGGAGGTGGCGGTTTGGCGTTCGGCTGGCTCGGCTACCAACAGTCTTCAACCCCGATTACTTATCTCGGCAGTGGCAC
>CAVFNU010000117.1:0-2949 GCA_963624235.1 bacterium
GATTACAGACCCAATCCCGAATAATGGTGATTATCGCAAAGCGACGGGATATGGTTGTCCGGATACGGCGGCATGTTCGTCGAAATACTATGGATTTAAAAATCAGGTACGAAATGCGGCGTCGCTGTTTCGAACGGTGTTAGATGGAGGTTGGACAAACTATCCGCTAGGGAATAACTATATTCAATATAATCCGAATGCGGCTTGTGGCGGTTCGTGGGTAAATATTCGTTCACGAGCGACTTCGGCGCTTTATCGGTATACGCCATATCAGCCGAACGCGGGGGCGCTTGCGGCCGGATATGGTGCGACAGGGAGTTGTGGTGCATATGGAAACCGAAACTTTTATCTTTATTTCCAAGATTGGTTTGGGGGAATTACGGATACACAAAGAAGTTCAAAAGTTCCGGATGGAACATATTATTTGCAACCTTCGAATAATGGCTCGGTCGCATTAGACGTGACAGGAAATTCAAACGCGAATGGTGCAAATGTAGGACTATATGATTTTAATTATTCGGATGCGCAGAAATGGAATATTACTTATAATTCAGCGACAGATGACTATAATATTAAGAATGCGGTAACTGGAAAAGCATTAGATGCAGAGAGCGCGGGGACGAACGATGGGACGAATGTCCAGGTTTACGATTTTAATGGAACTTGTGCACAGAGATGGAAGATTATTAATACGAGTGGAAGTGGGATAAAAGTGCTTTCGGCGTGCTCTTCGAAGGCTTTAGATATAGCGAATGCGGAGATTAAGAGTAGTACGAATGTACAACTTTGGACGGCAAATAATACAGCAGCGCAAGAATGGACATTGACGCCGGTCAGTACGATAGAAGAAGGGTTATATACAATTCGAATAAAATCAGATAGTAATAAAGTGTTAGATATTAGTGAGGGGGTGAAAAAAGCGACACTTGGGACGAATGTACAGTTGTATGAAAGAAATAATACTGGTGCGCAACGCTGGCGGATTGAAAAAACTTCGGATGGATACTATGTAATTAAAAATCCACAAAGTGGAAAAGTACTTGATGTCGCGGCGGCGAACTCGGATGACGGGACGAATGTTCAAATTTATGATTGGAACGGTTCTAACGCACAGAAGTGGAAGGTCTTGAAAAATAGTGATGATTCATATACCTTTATATCGGCGTGTGGAAATAAGACATTAGACCTTCAGGCTGGCGATACCAGGAACGGTTCGAATGTTCAAATTTACAGCGCGAATAATACAGACGCGCAAAAATGGACGGTGGAAAAAATTGAAATAATAGAAAATAGTACATATAATATTATTTCGGCATTGTCGGCAAATAAAGTGGTTGATATTACTGCGAATTCGAATTTGAATGGGACGAATATCCAACTTTACGACAGAAACGGAACTAATGCGCAAAAATGGAGAGTCGCTTATGATAAAAATACGGATCTTTATACAATAACAAATCCGGGGACAGGTAAAGCTTTGGACGTTGCGGCGGCAGGGACTTGGAATGGAACGAATGTTCAACTCTATGAGAAAAATGGTACTTGTGCGCAAAAATGGATAATCTATAAGACAGGTAGCAAATACGTGATAGCTTCGAGTTGCTCGGAATTAGCTTTAGACGTTTCGGCGGGAAGCACGGCGAATGGCGCGAATATTCAACTCTATGAGAAAAATGGAACTAATGCGCAAAAGTGGTCGTTTGTGAAATGAGAAAAAAGGCAAAAATAGCTTTGCAGATTCTGATTTTGATGATGCTGAGCTTTTTTGTTACGATGGGGTTTAAAGTTCATTACGATAATACTGTTAGTGGTTCTTTAGATGTGAGCTACATTGACCAGTTTTATTTGATGGATATTTTAATTTTTATAGTTTCTTTTGGCTTATTGGGGGGGGTGTATCTTTTAGTAAAGAGATATTATAAAAATACTCAAAGATTTTTAATTGCGGAAAAAGCTTATAAAATAAAACCGTTATATATTTGGTTAATTGTAACAGCGATTTTGCTAGTGACGTGGTTGCCTTATTTATTATCATTTGCACCAGGAGCGGTTTTGAGTGATTCTTTCTCGTCAATTGAACAAAATTCTACGGGAGTATATTCTAATCATCACCCGCTTTTATATACATTATTGGTTGGGTTTTTTGTAAAAATAGGAATTTTTCTTGGTAATATAAATATTGGGATTTTCTTGTATTCTTGTTTCCAATATTGTTTGCTAGCGATGACATTGGGTTATGTCGTGACGTTTTTAGCAAAATATAAAG
The DNA here is from genome assembly GCA_963624235.1 of bacterium. Lineage (GTDB taxonomy): Bacteria > Patescibacteriota > Saccharimonadia > Saccharimonadales > Saccharimonadaceae > Nanosyncoccus. Next base: position 2,267 of record CAVFNU010000117.1, read on the forward strand.
TTAAAAAAATTCCCTTAGGATTAGTTGCCACCTTTTTTGCGCTGTGCCCGATTTTTCCGTCATATACGATTATTATGTGGAAAGATCCGATTTTTTCGATGGCGCTCTTATTCTTAGGGTTGATGTTGTTTGATTTTGCGAAAAATAATTTTCAAGAACTAAAATGGTATCACTATACTTTATTAGTACTTTGTACTTTAGCGGTGACGTTCTTTAGAAACAATGGGGTTTATATATTAATATTATTAATTCCGATATTTTATCTACTTTTTCGAAAACCAGCTTTGAAAACTTCGCTCGCGATGTTGGGGGCGTTGGCGATAGCGTTAATTGTTCAGGGTCCGATTTATTCGATGTTGAATATCTATAAACCTTCGGTGGAAGCCTTTGGGGTGCCACTGCAACAAATTGCGTATGCGATTTCTACTAACGAGGACTCGTTTACGGAGGAAGAAAAAGAGTTTCTTGGTGAGATTATGCCGCTGGAGTCTTGGAAAAGAGCATATACGCCGTTGATTGTAGATAATATAAAATGGGATGAAGATTTCAATACGGAGTTTTTTGAAAGCCATTTGAAAGAATTTTTAAAAATTTGGGCGTTGAAGATACCGAGCAATTTTGGCGGGTATGTGAAGGCATACCTACTTGAAACTTTGGGATTTTGGCATCCGTATTATCAAAAT
>CAVFNU010000118.1:0-2618 GCA_963624235.1 bacterium
CTATTATACCATTTTATCAGTAAAAAATTGAAACGAGATTAGCTCCCGTTTCAATTCATATTTTTATCAGATTACATTTTGATTTCGGCATCTACGCCAGCTGGCAACGACAAGTTTTGTAAGCTCTCGATCGTCTTCGGCGTAGCGTTCGAGATGTCGATCAGTCGCTTATGTACTTTCATTTCGAAAGCTTCACCACCGGTTTTATAGACGTGCGGCGATTTCACTACGGTGAAAGTTGAGCGCTTTGTCGGCAAAGGAATTGGCCCCGAAACGGTAGCTCCGGTGCGAATCGCCGTGTCAACAATCTGTCGCGCGCTCGAATCAATCACGCGATGATCATAAGCCTTCAAGCGGATACGAATTTTCAGCCCGCTGTCTTTTTTATTTTCTGCCATAATGTTGTCCTTTCTCCTCTACAATCTTAGACTCGCCCCTAGACAGGCCGTCGGTAAGTTTTTAGAGGTAGATAATTAATTTGCTATAACTCCATTATATCACGGATTGCTTTAAAAGTCAATTTTTTAGGGGTAATAATCAAAAAATAGCCCCCTTTCGGGAGCTATTTCTAAGTGAATTGCGAAAATTATTTCACAACTTTGGTGATTACGCCAGAACCGACAGTTTTACCACCTTCGCGGATAGCGAAACGGTCCTGATCGTTCATCGCCACTGGTGCGAGCAATTTAACCTTAAAGGTTACTTGGTCGCCAGGCATCACGATTTCTTTGTCTGCTGGAAGTTCAACTTCACCAGTTACGTCCGTAGTACGGAAGTAGAATTGCGGTTTGTAACCCTTGGAGAATGGAGTGTGGCGCCCGCCTTCTTCTTTCTTCAAGATATAAACTTCAGCTTCAAATTCAGTGTGCGGAGTAATCGAGCCTGGTTTCGCAATTACCTGACCACGTTCGATTTGATCACGTTCGATACCACGGAGAAGAAGTCCAGCGTTATCGCCAGCTTGACCCTGATCGAGAGTTTTATGGAAAGCTTCGATGCCAGTTACGACTGATTTTTGCGTATCTCTCAAACCAACGATTTCAACTTCGTCATTCAATTTCACAACACCTTGTTCGATACGACCAGTAGCCACAGTCCCACGACCTTTAATCGAGAATACGTCTTCAATCGGCATCAAGAATGGTTTGTCGAGATCATGTTCCGGAACATCGAAGTATTCGTCCATCGCTGTGATTAATTCCATCACTGCGTCTTCATTTTCTTTGTCGCCTTCGAGAGCTTTCGTCGCCGAACCTTTGATGATTGGCGCGTTGTCGCCGTCGAAACCATATTTGTTCAAAAGTTCACGCACATCCATCTCAACGAGTTCAACGAGTTCAGGATCTGCAAGATCCATTTTGTTGAGGAATACGATGATTTTTGGCACATTCACCTGGTGCGCGAGCAAAACGTGCTCACGAGTCTGTGGCAAAGGACCGTCATTCGCTGCCACAACGAGGATTGCTCCGTCAACCTGCGCCGCACCGGTAATCATGTTCTTAATGTAGTCCGCGTGCCCAGGCATATCGACGTGCGCATAGTGACGCTTTTCGGATTCGTATTCCTGATGTGAAGTCGCGATCGTGATACCACGGGCTTTTTCTTCTGGTGCATTATCGATTTGGTCGTAAGCAACCGGCTTATTTACGTCTGACGGAAGGCGTTTCGCTAACACGCTAGTAATCGCCGCCGTTAAAGTCGTTTTACCATGGTCGACGTGACCCATAGTACCCACATTGATGTGTGGTTTGGAACGGTCAAAATTTGCCATTCAATCTCCTTTTTATTAATTATGTTTGGAGCGCTAATAAAAACCAGCTCCAAAACTCTACATTACTATTTTAGACTATTTTTCCCCAAATGTAAAGGGGGGATTTTTGGTAATTTTAAAGCTTTTGCAAAAATTCGATTTTAGGATAACTTTTTACGCAAAATTTCTTGCACGCTTGACGGATTAGCTTTACCTTTCGACTCCTTCATCACCTGTCCGACCAAGAACCCGATCACTTTTTCCGAACCAGCGCGAAAATCATCTTGTGCTTTTTTCGTTTCGGGCTTCGCTAAGACTGTATCGACAATCTTTTCCAGCGCCTCGAGATCATTTTCCTGAATTAACCCCAATTCTTTCGCAATTTGTTTAACGCCCCGCACTTTCATCTGTGGATCAAACAAATGCAAAAAAACCTCTTTCGTCGCTGTTGAACTGAGTTCTTTTTTCGCATTCATTTCTGCCAAAGTGTTCAAATCTGCCGCACTCGGCAAATCATTCAAAAACTCTGCCGACTTCTCTTCTGCCAACAGTACTGAAGTAAACAGGTTAGCAATCAGAAGCAAGTGCTTTCGGGGGCTTCCGGAGGTCACGACCGAGGATGAGGGCGCTTGCTCTGATTGCGAAGATGAACAGTCCTGAGCGTGCCCGAGGTGAAGTGCGTCAGCCATTTCTTCTAATTTTTGCATCAATTCCGGATGATCCAGCAAGATTTCCAAAATATCATCGGCGATTACACCTCGAAATTCCCGCCGATAATCCGCCGGCATCGACGGAAAATCCGCCGACTGCTCGTCGATGAATTCCGCAGATAAATTCAGTGGCGGCAAATCCGGCTCCGGCATATAAC
>CAVFNU010000119.1:0-11191 GCA_963624235.1 bacterium
GGTATGCTCCAAACTCGTCTCTCGAAGGGTCACGGCTGGGTTTCTGGTCTCGGCTTCTGGCTTGAAGATATTGGCGTTGTCGGCCCGACTCGTGGCACGAAGCCGCGCGAACTGCTGATTTCCTCTATGGAAGAATTTGACGAGCACGCGCAGTAAGTGCTATAATAAAACCATATGCAATATGACGAGGGCGAAAACTCTTCGCATTTCAAAGAGTTTTTGAATAAGCGGTGGGTCAAAATTGTTTTAATCATCGATGTTTTAATTGTACTTGCAATCATCGGTGTTTTAATCTGGAACGCAACCAAAACCGCGACCGTGAATTTTTCCATTGCCCCCATCGACGCTAAAATCACCTTAAACGGCCAGGGCGACTATAAAAACGGCACCTACAAACTTCACCCCGGAAATTACGAGGTAACAGTTTCTCGCGACGGTCTCGAATCTAAAACTTTCGACCTCGAGCTAAAATCCGGCTACGTCACCACTCTCGCCGCCTTCCTCACCGGCGAAAACAACAATTTCGAATTCTACGAATTAAAAGACAACTACGCTTCCTTCCAAAAACTCTCCGAAATCGCCTCTGCCGGGAACAATCAAACCACCGACCAGGACACTTCTGCGGAGGGGTTTATTGCTAAACTTACAGAAAAAATCGCAGAACTACAATCATTCACTACGATCCATCATTCTAAATATAAATTAGACCCTGATTCGCCAAGCGGGGAATCGATGGAACTTGATATCACTATTCGGAATGGAAGCCAAAGTGGACAATGCAAAACCTCAACGTGTTTTGAAGCTTTGATGGTTTTAACTGACGATAAAACATTAGTCAAAAATTTACTACAAGAGAAAGGAATCGAGGCTGACGACTATGAGATTATCTACAAAATCTACTAAGCTTCTGATTTTCGTTTTTTCAGTTTTTTTATGCACAAATTTATTTGGAGCTAATTGTTCGGCTACGACGAATATTCTTTCTGCTTTCGCTAGCAATAATCTTCCAGATAACTACTCTCAGATCTTTTCTCAGAATAATATTACTTTTTGGAATCCTTGCGAAGGCGGTGTAAAAAATTCTTCTGGTGGAGTTTGTGGTGATACTGCAGAAGCTATTTATTGGTCTGCTCTTAGTAAATATGTAGACGATCCGATAAAAGTTGCTGGAATTATCGGCAATTTGGCTAATGAAGGCGGTATGTGTCCAACGGCTTGGGAAGGTGCAATTACTAATAGCGATGGTTCTCTTGCTAATGGTTTTGACTTTTATTATAATGGTGGCGCAGACGGAAAGCGAGGTGTTGGGGCTTTTCAGATTACCTCCGGATTGAGTACTTATCTTCATTACATTAATGACGAATATCCCGATTTATTAAAGTATTTTCAAAGGGCAGAATATAACATAAATTATATAACAAGTTCAGCCGATCCTAAAGGAGACGAATTATTAGAGAAAATTGGCAAAGATGAGTTTGGCAAACTTGTTGATGCTGAAGTTAAATATGCTATCGAACAGCATGAACCTGAAACAACCCAAAGTTATTTAGATAACAATTTTTCTTCTCCAGCGGATGCAGCGGATTGGTGGGTGCGTAATTGGGAACGACCAGCAAGGATCAACTCAGAGGAACGAGGTGCTTCTGCCGAAAAGGCCTATGAAGAACTTAAGGACACAAGTTGTTCTTCTAGCTCCTCCTCTTCCAGCAGTAGCTCCAGTTCTTCATCATCATCGAGTTCAACCTCCTCCAGTTCTGACAGCGACGGCTGTATCTGGAAGGGAAACACTTTTAGTCTCTCTGACGGAGAAATTTATGCTATGGCTCATATGGCTAAACACGAACAAGGCTCACTCGAAGGCATTAAATTTGAACTTTCTCTCATGGCTAACAAAGCCGACAAAGACAACCGTTCGGACATCGCAAATTATATTCACAATAGTTCATGGTTTGCATCCAGCACCAGAAACGCATATAGTGAATCACAAGGAGATTTATCAGACGAAGAGGTCGAAGCCACAAAAGATGTTTTAATCAACGGCAATCGCACTACCCCTCCACAAATTCTTGAACATGATTGTATCGGCGATTTGGATTGGATTGAGCTTGATGGCGAAAAACACTATGCTTCTGGAGCCGGAGGTTGTCAGGGCTCAGGGCTTTACGATTCGTCCTATTATGTTTCCGGCAAAACGATTCTCCATAATGTTTATGGCTCAACTTACGTATTCTATACTTTCCCAACTAAAAGAGATATTAATAGTGGAGATCCATTTGGCTATTTTGAAGGGGACGAGCCAAGCGAATCGACTAGTTGCGGTGGCTGTACCTCTTTCGAAGGCGATTATCCAGAATATTTACAATGTGATAGTCGCTGGGGTAGTTTAGCTTACGGCAGCGGCAATACTATGTGTTCTAGCTCTTGTGGAGCCTCATCTATGGCGATGCTTGCTACGGTAGCCGCCGGACAAGACATTTATCCGAATGATATTGCTGATCTTCTGGGAGGCTCTTATTATTGGGCCACTATCGGTAGCGGTATGGCCGAGCTTGACAAGAAAGTTGGCGAACATTATGGTTTTGAAGTTGAAGCCGTAAGTTACGGTTCACTTGATGATGCTGAAACAAAAATGAAAGAATATCTCGAAAAAGGCTATATGATTCACCTCTCTGGCGCTGGTAGTTATCCATTTTCTAGCGTTGGACACTATATTGGTATTTTTAACATTAAAGATGGCGACATAGTCACAACCGCTGATTCTGGTGCCGGTAACGATGACAATATTAAACTTCATGACGTAGTATATGCTGGCATGCACGGTGGTGTCTTCTCTGCGATTAAAGCCGGTGGTAGTAGCACATCTTGCGAAGACAACACTTGCTCTGCCGAAGGAAGCGATGGAGGATCTATTAACGGTGGCTTGACAGAAGAACAAGCTCAAAAAATCGCTGACTATTATAATAGTGATCAAGTGTCTGCCGCCGGTTTACCATTAGGGATGAAAGACAACTGTGTTTCTTTCAGCGCTTGGTTTGTATCATATCTTACTGATGTTACTGATAAAACAAACCCAACCCGAGGAGATGGTCCGGCTGTTGCCGGTAACCTCATCGCTGATTACGGTCTTGAGGGTGGGAGTGACGTAGAAGCTCAGATTTGGTCTGTTTTCTCAACGACTGGTGCTTACTTCGGTGGGGATTATCATACTGGCGTCATAGTTGGCATTGAAAATGGGGAGGCGATCACAATTGAGGCAGCTTATAATCTATTTACTGCTCGTGTCTTTAGACGTGAAATCCCTAGTTCTGGAATGACATATGCTTATTTCGAAGACCATCTCGAATCTGATAAAATTTCTCAAATTGTAGGGGGAAATTAATAATGTATAACGAAAATCCTCAAAAAAAGCCTAACCTAATTTTGATCATTTTTATCATTTTCCAAATTATCTTAATCATTGCTCTCGCTTTTTCTCTTCCAAAAATACTTCAAAATGATCAAATTAACGAAGGCAATTCTGAAAGTCAGCCAAAAGTTTCTGTCAATAATCTTTCCAGCGAAGACACTAATTTGCGATCTGAAAATGTTAGCAATATTGAAAGAACTTTATTGAGCGTTGCGGAAAAAAGTAATTTGAATATTGATACCACCGCTGGTGCATATGTTGTTTCGGATACCGTTAAGACTAAATATTTTGAACGTCAAGATATTAAATATTTTACCGGAACGGTTGCTCTTTCTAATTCTAATTTATCTTATCAGATATACTATGCTTATTCTGGGACCGAAAACGAAGCTCCAAATGATAATGTTGTGATTTTATGTTCTTCCGATTCTAGCGATTGTAAAAATGCATACACGATCGAGGATCGTAACTCATTAATTTTTAAGTTGCTTAATTATGGTAGTGATGCTTTTAATACTTTTTCTTTAGATCTTGCTGATAAAAATTTCAAACGAATTGGCATAAATCTAATTAATGACACTGAGGCAGAAAGAGAAGATAGCATCAAATCCGTAAAAACAGCTGTCGAGGAGCTCGGCGTTTCTTCAGATGCTTTCGAATACCATATCAATACCCAAGCAGACCTAAATTATCGAATTAATCCGTAATTTTTTAACCCCTTGCCAACCCCGCCCCTGTATGCTATAATAAAGCTATTATTAACTCAGCAATTGCGCCAACCTGTTTTCGCGGCAAACGCGCGAAACTAAACGAAAACAGAGAACGGTAATTGCTTTAACCAAAGGAGTTCTATGAAAGACTACGAATTCACAGTCTTGTTTCATCCTGATTTAGAGATGAATCTTGACCCCGCTCTCGATAAAGTCAAAAAACTTATCGAATCCAATGGCGGAAAAATTACCAAAGAAGAGAACGACGGGAAAAAGCGTATCGCTTACCCGATTCGAAACCAGGAATTTGCGATCTATTATTATTTCGATCTCGAACTTCCAGCCGAAGCGCCAGCAAAGATTTCGTCCGCACTCAACATTTCCGATGAGGTTATGCGTTATCTCCTCGTTCGGGTTGACGAACGCAAGGCGAAATTTTTAGCTCTGAAAAATTCTCAAACCAAAAAAGAGGAAAACGCTAACGAAACTAAGGAGGATTAAAAATGCGCGGATTTTCTAAAGCTATTATCACCGGAAACTTAACTCGCGACCCTGAGCTTCGCACTACGCCGAACGGCGCTAGCGTTTGTAGCTTTTCTGTCGCCGTCAACCGAATCTATAAAGACGCTAACGGTGAACAACGCGAAGACGTTTCCTTTATCGATTGTTCCGCTTGGGGAAAACTCGGCGAAATGATCGCTCAATACGCTAAAAAAGGTTCTGGCGTGCTCGTTTCTGGTCGCCTCGACCAACGCAGCTGGGAAGACAAAACCACCGGGCAAAAACGTTCACGCGTTGAAATCGTCGTCGAAGATTTCAATTTTGCTGGTGCTGCGCCTAACAACAACTCAAGCACTAATAATTTTGGCGCATCTAATACTGTCGACAGTATGCCTATTTCCGCTGGCGCTTCGGCAGAATCTGATGAGGGCCAAATCGACCTGAGCGAAATACCGTTCTAAAATTGATTACAACGAAGGAGAATATATGAAAAAAATCAAAAGTGATCCGAATCTTTATTTCGATTATCGCGATGCGAAAACTTTGCAACGCTATGTTGATGTTTACGGTCGGATTGAACCGATTTCTAAAACCGGTCTTTCCGCAAAACAACAACGTCAACTCGCTGTCGCTATTAAGCGTGCGCGTCATCTAGCACTCTTGCCTTTTGTATCTAAATAATTGAAAGGAGATTTTATGTACGGACCAACCGATCTGAAGAAAAATACTCTGATTACCTTAGATGGACAACCGTATAAGGTAGTAGAATATTCACAAAAAGTTATGGGCCGTGGCGGCTCGATCGTCAATGTGAAAGTGAAAAATCTCATTACCGGCGCCTTGCTCCCGAAGACTTTCAAGGGGCAAGAAAAAATTGAACCCGCCGAGGTCACGAACCGTAAAGTTCAATACCTCTACAAAGACGACGAAAAGTTCTATTTTATGGACCCGGAAAGCTTCGAACAATATGAGCTGAACGCAGATTTAGTCGGCGACGCGAAGGATTTTATGAAGGATGGCGACGAAATGGAAATTCAATTCTATAACGGCACTCCGATCAACCTTCAACTCCCAAAAAATCTCTGGCTCGCAGTCACTTATACTGAAAGTGTTGTCAAAGGCGACACCACGAGTTCAGTCATGAAAGACGCCACTCTCGAAACTGGCGTCGTGGTCAAAGTTCCGGCCTTCATTAAAGAAGGCGACATTGTGTCCATCGACACGGAAACTGGCGCATATCGTGAACGAAAAAAGTAGAGGTTATTATAAAATTAAAGGCGCCGCGAGTGCCTTTAATTTTGATTTTCGCAATAAAGTCGTTCTTGATATTGGCTCCTCGACCGGCGGTTTCACCGAATATGCCTTGGAACGCGGCGCCAAGAAGGTTATCGCCGTCGAGAAGGGAACCAACCAAATGAAGAAACCCCTCCGCTCCGACCCTCGAGTTGAACTTCACGAAAAAACCGATATCTTCGACTTCAGATTGGGCGAAGCATTTGATAATGTCTCTTTCAAGGACAGTTGTCGATTTCCGAGGCCCGAGACGTATATTCCTGACGGCGCCGAGAAAACTGCCCGAAGGGCAGATTTTCCCGGACACCCAGCGTATGACGTCGAGGACGAGGAAGTCGGTCCAGAAAGAGATATTTCAAATGCGATAACGGGCGCGAGCGAGAAGGCGACGAGGGGCTCTAAGTTCTCACATTATCCGAATATAGACATCATTTTGGCAGATATCTCATTCCTCAGCTTGACAAAAATCCTAAAGTATGCTAAAATGAACTTAGCACGTAGCGATACGGACTTCTTAGTAATGTTAAAACCCCAATTCGAAGCTAAACCTGAACAACTAGTCAAAGGTGTAGTCAAAAACGAAAAATTTCGTCGTGAAATTATCAAAAATTTTGAATTTTGGCTAAAAAACAACGGTTTCATCATCATAAATAAACGTGATAACGATCTAAAAGGCAAAACCGGGAATCGTGAAAGGTTTTATTATTTAACCCTTGAAAAGTGAAGCATAACCGTTTATAATAATTAGTATGAACTTATTGCATGGTGTGGGCGACTTCTTCTCGCTAGATGTAGGGACGAACTCGATGCGAATTATACAGCTATCTGGCAGTAGCCAGCATGGCTGGACCCTTCAGCGGTTTGCTTATGTACCCATAGACCAAAAACTGACGATGGATTCTTCTGATCTCGGCAAAAAACGTTTTGGCGAGGCGATTATGGGTGCCGTGGAACAGGCTGGCATTAAAACAAAAAATGTCGCACTAGGCCTCCCCGCGAACAAAACCTTCACCAGTATCGTTGAAACTGAAACTTTGCCCGAAAAAGAACTTCAAAAAGCCTTTAGATATGAAATCGACAAATATGTTCCGATGCCACTTAACGATGCGAAGGCGGACTATATCATTCTCGGACCTTCCCCGAACGATCCAGCAAAAACCGAAGTCTTGGTTAGCTCAGTCTCGAAAGAATATGCTGAATCGACCATGGAAACAATCGAAAAAACTGGCTTGAATATTGTCGCAATGGAGCCAGAACCGCTCGCTATGGCGCGTGCCTTAAATATGCCCGGCTCGATTGACGCCTGTTTATTGGTTGATTTTGGCGAAAAGAATACCGATCTCGTGATTAATTATCGTAATCAACCGCGCCTCGTTCGCTCAATTCCCGGCGGCATCAGCACTCTTATCCAAGCCGTTGCTAACGGTCTCGGTGTCCGCGAAGACCAAGCTCGCCAATTCATTCTTAAATTCGGACTTGATGAAAGTCAGGTCGAAGGACAGGTCTTCAAAATTCTCAGTACCCATCTTAATAGCTTCGCGGCGGAGTTAGCTAAATCCGTTCGCTTCTTCCAAACAAAATATATTAACGGTAAAGTCGGCGGTATTGTCTTTTCCGGTTTTGCTAGTATGATTCCGCTATTTGCCGAATTCGTGGAAGCAAAGACTGATGTCCCGACCATGAAAGGAAATCCGTGGCAATTCGTTCGTACAACTTCGGAGCAACAACGCACTCTGATGAATGTCGCTAGCGAATTTGCAGTTGCGATCGGTTTATCGGAAAGGAGTAATGATTAATGGCACGCGAAATTAATCTTGTTCCTGATATCAAAGGAGAAATGATTAAAACCCTTAAACTCCGCAATTTGATTTTCTTCCTCTGTATCGTGGTTGCGCTTGCTAGCGTTGTCATAGTTTTAATTACCGGCTTAATCATGGGTGGTCAGCAACTTGCATTGGACAGTAAAGAGAAAACCATCGACAATCTTTCCGAAAAGCTCAATAGTTATAGCGATCTAAACGACTTTCTGACCATTAAAGATCAGGTCGGCAGCATTTCAACTTTGACCGAAAATAAACAAGTTCTTTCTCGGACTTTTAATATTCTTTCTGCGCTTCTCCCGACCGGCGCTGATACGATCACAATCTCGGAATTAAATGTTGATCTTTCCGAGAGCCAGCCAAAGCTCACTTTTGATGCACAGGCGAATGCTGGTACCGAGCCATATTACGATTATCGTGTTCTTGATGCTTTTAAGAAAAGTATGAAATATATGCGTTATGACTATGGCGATTATGTCGATAAAGAGGGCAACAAAATCCCAGCTTATTGTATCATTGAAACCGGTAATGACGGGGCTATGTTCAATGACGCAGATAAGGGAATTTATGCCCTTTGGACCATCAACGGCGAAGGTTGCAACCCGTCCTCGACCCTCAAAGACAGCAATTATACCACCGAAAATTATGATGGTGAAACCGTGGTGCGGATTTGGCGTACTCCACAATTCGCAGATTGGTATAAAGAGAAAGAAGTTTCTGGACAGCCTTATATGAGTTTAGACGGGACCATTTCCGGCATCGAACATTTTAATAGTTCTTGTATTACTTACACCGGTGATGATAGCCAAAGTAGTGCCAATCCGAAGTGGACTACTACTAACGAAACTTGTAAATTAGTTCCTGATGATGACGGTATTGTGACCACTGGCTCCTCGAATGGTCGCGATTCAAACGAAGAATTAGTTTTACGTTTTTCTGCTACAATTAAAATTGCACCCGAGGCATACAAGTTTTCAAACAGTCATATGATGGCACTAGCTCCGTCCGGTCGATATAATGTTACTGACTCTTATGTCCAAGTTCAAGCAATGTTTGGCAAACGTGCTGATGATTGCGATGCTAGTGATTCAACTTGTCAAACCGCCCCATCATCCGACACTAATTCCGATTCTGATAGTCAAAACACGAGCGGAGGAAATTAATATGGCTAAAGAAGTAGCAATTAGTAAGCGTTTGAAGATCTCCGAAGCAAGACAATATATGATACTTTCAGTCCTAGGTGCTTCGATTTTCCTAGGCGCAGCCATCTCGCTGATGTCGCATTTCATCCAACAGATTTCTTTCAATGCTAAAGTCATTATAGCCGAGGACCAGTCAATAGTCTCTTATTCAAATGTTATTAAGTCTACCGGTGTTTGTCAGAGTCCAAAAGGCGACGTTTATTCTGATGAAGAATTAACGAAATGCGACCCTAACAGTATCGAAGTCTCACAAATCCCGAACACTCTTCGTGCTAATATTCTCGAGAATCTTGCAGCAAACGAAGCTTTAAATTCCGTCCAAAAAGAGGACGATTCGAGCTGTTTGAATCTTTCCACCGGGAAAAATTATACCTATAAAGAACTCAATAAATTATATTCCGACGCCCGTGGCGCCTCCGAACTTCAGGATGCCGCGACCCTGATCAAAAGTTGTTCTGCGCTTCGCATTATTCCTGATGCCTTGCCATCTTTCGGTAACGAAGAGGCTCTACTTACAAGTTTGAACAAACTCTTCGCCATTTCTGGCTGGGAGCCCGAATCGCTTAGTCCAAGCGAAAGCGTTGAAGTATCCGACCTCGCCGAGAACCTTAATAAAATTTCCGTTAACCTTTCAATCGAATCTAACTCTGGCACTACATTAAAAGTCTTAAACAACATCGAACGTTCAATCCGCGAATTTGACATCGAACGCGCCACAATTGAATGGAGCGGAGATAATAACCTTACTCTTCAAGCCCAAGCTTCAGCTTATTACATGGATGAATCTTCTATCACTGAGTCAACAAAAACCATTAAACCGGAGGATAAATAAACATGAAAGCTGAACTCGCTACTGCTATCGGTACCGCTATTATGGGTATCTTAATCGCCTTTTTCGTCACCAATATTTTCATCGGTGATATTGAGCCGGTCAACGTTAAGACTGTTGACTCTAACGTTAGCACCGAGCTTTCTGACCCAGACCCTGAGATTTTTAATTACAAAGCACTTAATCCGACCGTTGAAGTTTATGTGGGCAACGAACAGGAAGGGTCTTAAATGGCACTTCTTACTAAGGAAGCTGAACAGAGAATTATCGAGCTCCTCTTAAATGAGGGACTTGCTGACCGCAATCTCGTGGGCGCAATTAAACAACAAGTTGGGGCTGAAGGCAAGTCGGTTCTTACAGAGTTAATTAATCGAAAAATTATTAGCGATGATATGGTAGCACGCGCAACTGCCGCGATTTTAGGCGTTCCTTATGTCGAATTAAAAAATATCACTATCGATCAAGATACCCTTTCTAAAATTCCTGGTGAAGCTTCCTCGCGGGTTCTGGCTGTAGCGCTCGGTGAAAAAGACGGCATGCTAAATGTCGCCATGGTTGATGTTACTAATGTTCAAGCTACCGACTATCTCTCCAGTCTAATCAACCGACCTATCCGCGTTTGGATGTCCTCGGAGCGGGGCGTGCGTGAAGCCCTCGAACAATATCACGGTGATTTCTCCGAAGTTAAAGATGCTGTTCGTGAGACCGATGCAAACGTTGCTGAGGCCAGTGCCGATTCTAACGTCAAGACTATCGTTGAAGATTCTCCTATCTCAAAAGCTCTAAATACAATTTTAAGTTATGCTGCCAAAACTAAAGCCTCTGATATCCATATTGAGCCACTCGAAAATTCGTTAATTATCCGTTGTCGTATTGACGGCGTACTACGTAGAATTATGGAGCTTCCTAAGACCATCGCTCCGGCTCTTGTTTCTCGGGTTAAAATTCTATCCAACCTCAAAATTGATGAGCATCGCATCCCGCAGGATGGTCAGTTCACGGTGCTTGTTGATGGAAAAGAGATTGATTTACGTATTGCGATTTCGCCGGTGACTTGGGGTGAACAAGTCGTAATTCGTCTTCTTGATAAAAAAAGCGTTTCGATGGAAATCGAGAAAATGGGGATGTCTGGACGAGCATTGCGTTCGGTTCTAGCTGGTATTAAAAGACCAAACGGCATGATTCTAACTTCCGGCCCGACGGGTTCTGGTAAATCAACGACTCTCTATGCTCTCATTCAACAAATCAAATCTGAACAAATCAACATTGTCACTCTTGAAGACCCGGTCGAATATAAAATGGATGGAATTAATCAAATTCAGGTGAATGTTGATGCCGGGCTTACTTTCGCTAGTGGTCTGCGTTCGATTTTGCGGCAGGATCCCGACGTCGTGATGGTTGGGGAAATTCGTGATTCCGAAACTGCGAAT